>NZ_JBHWBW010000769.1:0-1935 GCF_042735675.1 Kitasatospora sp. NPDC059571 | reverse complement strand
GGGTCCCGGCCGACCGTCCAGCGCACCCCGCCGTCGACCGGCCCGCCGTCCTCCACCACCAGGGTGTCCGTCAGGTGCGCCGGGCCGGGGAAGCAGAGCTCGACCGCGTACGGGTCGTCCGTCCGGTAGCGCAGCACCACCCGGACCGTCCGCGGGTGCGGGGGCCCGAAGCGCGCCGTCGTGTGCCACTCGATGATGTCCACCATGCCGCGTCCTCCCGTGGCGTCAGGGGTGCTGTCGCCGGGCGCCTGCCCCCGGCCCGCGGATCCATGCGGCGCCCCCGGGCAGCGGGCCGGGCCGCGAGCGGCCGCGACCGCCCGCCGCCGCGGCCCGCCCGGCACCGGACCGGCGCGGATCCGGCGGACCGGACCCGGTTTGCCCGGCGCGACAGCGGCAAGGCGGCCCGTGAACCGGCGCCGCACGGCGCGGCAGGCACCCGGGCGCCCCGCCCGGCCCGGCCGCCCCACCGTCCGGCGCAGCCGAGCACCACCACCGAAAGGAGCACGGCATGCCGACCGTGGCCGTCGTTCTCGTGGCCCTGATCGTCGCGTCCCTGGCGGCGTCCCCGTTCGTCCTGCGCCGTCTCGGCACCCGCCGGCTGCGCGCGCGGTTCGGACCGGAGTACGACCGCACCGTCCGCAGCCACCGCGGCGACGTCGCCGCGGCCGAACGCGAACTCGCCGAACGCGTCGCCCTGCACCGCAAGCTGCGCCTGACCGCCCTCCCGCCCGCCGACCGGACCGCGGCGGAGGACGAACTGCGCCGCCTGCAGGGCGCGTTCGTCGACGACCCGGTACGGGCCGCGGCCGACGCCGAGCGCCTGCTCCAGTCGCTGCTCGACCGCGTCGGCTACCCGGCCGAGGGCCGGCTGCCCGCGCTCTCCGTCGACCACGCCGACCTGCTGGCCGAGTACCGGACCGCCCGCGGCACCCTCGACCGCGCCCGGACGGCCGGCGCGGACACCGAGGAGCTGCGCACCGCGCTGCTGACGACCCGTGCCCTGGCCCGCGCGGTCCTCGACCGCGACCCCGGCCCGGCCCGCCGGGCACCCGGCCCGAAGCACCCGCCGGCCGCCGTACCGGCCGAGCAGTCGTCGGACGAGCCCGCGGCGGCCCACGAGCCCGCCGTCCGGACCCCGGCCGCGCGGCACGGCTGACCGGCACCGGCGGGCCGACCGTCCGCCGTCCGACCGACCCGATCACCCGAGGAGAGACATGACCGCCGACCGTCCGCAGGACCGCGACCGCCGCACCGCCGAGCCCGCCCGGGGCCGCTTCGTGGACGCCTCGCCCGCCGCCCCGAGGGCCACCGCCCCGAAGGCCGCCGCGGGCGCGGAACACCCCGTCATCCCCCGCCAGCCCGATGCGACTTCCCCGCGGACGGCGGCCGAGGTGCCCGAGTCGCCGGTGCGCCGCGAACCCAGGCCCGAGACCGCCGCCGGCACCGCCCGCCCGCCCGAGCCGGAGCGGACCCGCGGCCCCGGGCGGACACCCCGTCCCGAGCAGACCTCCGGGCCCGGGGCGACCGCCCGGCCGGAGCGGCCGCAGGCACCCGGCCGGGCCGACGGCTCGTTCGGCGGCTGGCTGGAGCCGCACCGGGTGGAGGTGCTCGCCGCCGAGTGGAGCGCCGTCCAGGCCGGCTTCGTCGACGACCCCGCCGGCGCCGTCGAGCAGGCCGACGAACTCGTCGGCCGGGTCGCGGACCTGGTCGCCGACGCCGTACGGGCCCGCCGCGAGGGCCTGCACGCCGGCCAGGGCTCACCCGCCGGCACCCGCAGCGGCACCGAGGAACTGCGCCTCGCCCTGCGCGACTACCGCAGCGTCCTGGACCGGCTGCTGGCGTCCTGACACCCCCCGGCGCGGGGGGGGGGGCGGGCGCCCCACCGCGCCCCCCCCCACGGCGCCGCCCGCCAGCACTTCACGTAAACGCGAGAGG
>NZ_JBHWBW010000768.1:0-1974 GCF_042735675.1 Kitasatospora sp. NPDC059571 | reverse complement strand
GGCCCGGGTCGTCGCCGCGGCGGTGGGCCGGCCGCCGGCCGACCGGCCCGCCCCGACGGGACAGCCCGCGGCCGCCGACGTCCCGGCCGCGGCCGGCCGTGCGGACCGCCCGCCGGGCGGGCTCCCCGGCGGAGCGCTGTCGGTCTCCCCGGTGGTGGCCTCCGACGCCGACACCGCGGTGGCCGTGCTGGCACCGATCGCCGCTGGCCTGCTGCTCACCGGGTTCGCCATGTACAAGCACCGCGGGCTGCCGCGCGGCCACTGAGCCACCGCACCCCGGACCGGCGCCGGCCGGCGCGGGACCACTGGGCTCCGGGCCGCGCCCGGCGGAGCGGCGGCGCGGGCTCAGCGGAAGACGCCGGGCGGCGGCGCCGGGGAGGGCACGGCGGCGGCGTCCGCCACCGGGGCCGCGCCGGCCGTGAAGTCGACCAGCCCGCGGCCGTGTTCGATCCGGCCGAGCTGGGCATCGGTGGCGACCCGGCGGCCGAGCTCCTCGACCGGCAGCGGGGTGGCGGCCGCGGCCATGACCAGGTTGCCGAACCGCTTGCCGCGCAGCACCGCCGGGTCCGCCACCAGGCACACCTCGGGGAAGACCGCGCGCAGCGTGGCCGCCTGGGCCCGCGCGAACGCCAGCGCCGACCCGTCCGCGATGTTGACGACCAGTCGGCCGCCGGGTGCCAGGGCCCGGGCCGCGAGGGCGGCGAACTCCGTGGTGGCGCAGTGCGCGGGCACCCGGGCGCCCGCGAAGACGTCCGCGATCACCAGATCGGCGCCGCCCTCGGGCGCCCGCTCCAGCACCGAACGGGCATCCGCCCCGCGCACCCTGATCTGCCAGCCGCGCTCCAACGGCAGCTGGCTGCGGACGAGTTCGGTGAGCGCGGTGTCGATCTCGGCGACCTGCTGGCGGGACCGCGGCCGGGTCGCCGCGGTGTACCTGGCCAGCGTGAGGGCACCGCCGCCGAGGTGCAGCACGGAGATCGGCCGGCCCGGCGGGGCGGCCAGGTCGATCAGGTGGCCGATCCGGCGCTGGTACTCGAAGCCGAGGTGGGTGGGGTCGTCCAGGTCGACCATCGACTGCGGCGCGCCGTCGAGCAGCAGGTGCCAGCCGCGCGGCCGGTCGCGGTCGGGGCGCAGCTCGGCGGTGCCGGAGTCGACGGGCCGGACCAGCGGCCCCTGCCCGTGGCTGCGTCCGCCGGGCGGGGCGGTCTCGTCGGCGGCCGCGGTGGCGTCCGGCCCCGCGGGCGGACGGGCTCGGCCGGCCCGGTTGCTGCGTCCCATGGCACCCATTATCGGGGGTGCCCGGGGGGCGTCCGGGCGCCGGTGCGGGCGGTCGGTGCAGTTCAGCGGGGTGCGGCCCGGCCTGCCGCGGCGGGCGGGGCGGGCTCGGGTGCGGCCCGGCGCCGGGGCCGGGTGCGGTGCGGGGCCGGTCAGAACGGGCCGAGGCCGCCCGCGGTCAGGGTGCAGGCGGCCTCGCACAGCGCCGAGCGGAGCACCCAGGCGTCGGTGGGGCGGGCCAGGGACTGCGGTCCGGCGGGGGGCATCAGCCAGCGCGGGTCGGTGGGCGGCAGCAGGACCGCACCGGGCGTACAGGAGCTGCCGGGCAAGTGCCAGTTGCGGGCCGTCCCGGCCGGGACGAGGAAGGAGACGGCCGTGCCGCCGGCGCTCTGCAGCACCGCCCCGCAGGCCCGGCGCAGCCGGAGGATGTCGACGGTCTCCAGGCCGTGCCGGACGGAGACGGTGACGGTGTCGTAGCCGGCGGGGGCCCGGCCCGCGCCGCCGCCCCCGGCCGACGGGGCCTCGCGGCCCCGGCGGCGGCCCCCCTGCCGGGCGTCCGGCCGCAGCGCCGGGGCGTGGCCCGGCGCCCCGCGCGGGGGGGCCGGCCCCCGGGCGGGGGGGGCCCCGGAGCTGGTGGCACACAGCCGGGGGCACCCCGCGCGCGGGCGCGCCCGCCCGCGCCCCCCCGCCCCCCCCCCC
>NZ_JBHWBW010000767.1:0-1987 GCF_042735675.1 Kitasatospora sp. NPDC059571 | reverse complement strand
CCCCCGCTCACCGTGGTCTTCTGCCACGGCTACTGCCTCAACCAGGACAGCTGGCACTTCCAGCGGGCCGCGCTGCGCGAGGGGATGCGGCTGGTCTTCTGGGACCAGCGCAGCCACGGCCGCTCCGAGCGGTCCCGCTCGTACCTGGCCGGCGAGCCCGCCTCCATCGACCAGCTCGGCGGCGACCTCCTGGCGGTGCTGGACGCGGTCGTCCCGGAGGGCCCGGTCGTCCTCGTCGGGCACTCCATGGGCGGCATGACGATCATGGCGCTGGCCGACCAGCACCCGGAGCTGTTCCGCGCCCGGGTGGCCGGCGTCGCCCTGGTCGGCACGCTCGCCGGCGACTGGGACTCGGTCACCCTCGGCCTGCCGCCCGCCGGCGCCCGGCTGCTGCGCCGGGTCGTCCCGGCCGCGGTCCGGCTGCTGGGCCGCCAGGTCGAGCTGGTGGAGGCCACCCGCCGCCTGGGCGCGGACGTCGCCGCGGTCTTCTACCGCCGCTTCTCCTTCGGCTCCGAGGATGTCGACCCGCAGGTCGTCCGGTTCGCCGAGCAGCTGCTCGACGCCACCCCGATCGACGTGGTCGCCGAGTTCTACCCGGCCTTCGGACTGCACGACAAGAAGGCCGCGCTGGCCGCACTGCAGGGCCTGCCCGTGACCGTCCTGGCCGGCACCGACGACCTGCTCACCCCGCCGGTGCACAGCGAGGACATCGCCCGCGCCCTGCCCGACGCCACCCTGGTGGTGCTGCCCGAGACCGGCCACCTGCTGATGCTGGAGCGGCCCGCCGAGGTCGACCGGCACCTGCTGGACCTGCTCGACCGGGCCGCCCGGCAGGCCGGCGCCGCCCCGCCGCCGCCCTCGCTGCGGCCCGCCGCGGACTGACCCGTACGCGCACCGGCCCGCCGCTGTGGCACCGTAGCGGTGGTGCCGGCGCCGCAGGGGCGGCCGGCGGGGACAGAAGGGCAGCCAACGCGCCATGGGCTCGCAGACCACTCTCACCGTCGCCACGCCCGAGCGGATGGGACGGCTCGGACGCGGGCTCGCCGCCCTGCTGCGCCCCGGCGACCTGGTCCTGCTCTCGGGTGAGCTCGGCGCCGGCAAGACGACGCTGACCCGCGGCCTCGGCGAGGGCCTGGGCGTGCGCGGCGCGGTGACCTCGCCGACCTTCGTGATCGCCCGGGTGCACCCCTCGCTGACCGGCGGCCCGGCCCTGGTGCACGTGGACGCGTACCGGCTGGGCGGCGGGCTGGACGAGATGGAGGACCTCGACCTGGACGTGTCGCTGCCCGAGTCGGTGGTGGTCGTCGAGTGGGGCGAGGGCAAGGTCGAGCAGCTGAGCGAGGACCGACTGGAGGTCCGCATCGAGCGGGCGCTCGGCGGCGACGCGAACGACGAGGACCACGACCCGCGGCAGGTCACGGTGACCGGGCTCGGCGGGCGCTGGGGCGGCGTCGACCTGGCCGCGCTCGGCGAGGCGTAGCGCAGGCCGCGGCCTGCGCCCGCCTTGCCGCGACGCTGCCGGGGCCCCGGGGCCCCGGGGCGGCCGCCCGGCGGGACCCGGACGGCCCGCGACACTTCCCGACGCCGTGTCGGCAAAGTGTTGCGGGCCCCTGGCCCGGCGTGATGGGATGGGATCCGCGGTTAGGTCTGCCTAACTAGGGAGGCGCCCCATGGCGAGCACCACCCCCGCAGCGGCACCGATGCCGCAGGAACCGGCCGACGGGCCCGGCGCGGCACCGGCCCGCGAGCCGTCGGCGGGCGCCCCGATGCGCGCCCTGCTGGCCGCGTGCGCGTCCGCCGCGGCCGTCTCCACCCCGCCCGCCGCACCCGCGGCACCGACCGGCGAGGACCGCCCGGCCGCGCCCCCCCCCGCCGCGGCCCGGGGCGTGGTGTGCGCCGCGGGGGGGCCGGGGGGGTTGTAAAACCGTGGGGGGCGGTGGTCCGCCCCGGGGCGGGCGGCGGGGCTGCGCCGCCGCGACTCCAGCGT
>NZ_JBHWBW010000766.1:0-1990 GCF_042735675.1 Kitasatospora sp. NPDC059571 | reverse complement strand
GCCGCGGGCGCCCCGCCCACCCGGGCGCCCGGCCCCGCCCCGCGGGGCGCCGGGCGGCGGCGGGTGCCGTACGCCCTGCTGCTGCCCGCACTGCTCGGGCTGGTCTTCCTCGTCCTCCCGCTGGTCGGGCTGCTGGTGCGGGCGCCCTGGAGCGCCCTGCCCGAGCAGCTCTCCAGCCCCGAGGTCTGGCAGGCCCTGCGGCTCTCGCTGATCTGCGCAACGGCGGCCACGGGGGTGTCGCTGGTGCTCGGCGTGCCACTGGCCTGGATGCTGGCCCGGACCGATCTGCCGGGCCGGCGCTTCGTCCGCGCCCTGGTGACCCTGCCGCTCGTCCTGCCGCCGGTGGTCGGCGGCGTGGCGCTGCTGCTCGTGCTCGGCCGGAACGGGATCGTCGGCCGCTGGCTGGACTCCGCGTTCGGCATCACCCTGCCGTTCACCTCGGCCGGTGTGGTGCTGGCGGAGGCGTTCGTCGCGATGCCGTTCCTGGTGATCAGCGTCGAGGGGGCGCTGCGCGCCGCCGACCCCCGGTACGAGGAGGCGGCCGCCACCCTGGGCGCCTCCCGGCTGACCGCCTTCCGCCGGGTCACCCTGCCGCTGATCGCACCCGGCATCGGCGCGGGCGCGGTGCTCGCCTGGGCCCGGGCGCTCGGCGAGTTCGGCGCCACCATCACCTTCGCCGGGAACTTCCCCGGCCGCACCCAGACCATGCCGCTCGCCGTCTACCTGGCGATGGAGTCCGATCCGGAGGCGGCGATCGCGCTCAGCCTGGTGCTGCTCGCCGTCTCGATCGCCGTGCTGGCCGGGCTGCGCGAGCGCTGGATGTCGAGCCCGTGACGCCCCCTCAGGAGACCGCGGTGAACCGCCTCGCGAAGCCGGCCGCGCCGGCCCTGGACGCCCTGCTGCAGGTCGAGCGGGCCGCCTTCCGGCTGGACCTCGCACTGACCGCGGCCCCCGGCGAGACGGTCGCCCTGCTCGGACCGAACGGCGCCGGCAAGTCCACCGCGCTGCGCGCCCTGGCCGGCCTGCTGCCGCTGACCGCCGGCCGGCTGGCCCTGGACGGCACCGTGCTGGAGGATCCGGCCGCCGGGCTGCACACCCCGGCGGAGGACCGTCCGGTCGGCGTGGTGTTCCAGGACTACCTGCTGTTCCCGCACCTCAGCGCCGTCGACAACGTCGCGTTCGGGCTGCGCTGCCGGGGCCAGCGCAAGGCCGCGGCCCGGGCCGAGGCCCTGCCCTGGCTGGAGCGGATGGGCCTCGGCGACCACGCGGCGACCCGGCCCGGACGGCTGTCCGGCGGGCAGGCCCAGCGGGTCGCGCTCGCCCGCGCGCTGGCCGTCCGCCCCCGGCTGCTGCTGCTCGACGAGCCGCTGGCCGCGCTGGACGCCCGGACCAGGCTGGACGTACGGGCGCAGTTGCGCCGCCACCTGGCGGAGTTCGAGGCGGTGGCGGTACTGGTCACGCACGACCCGCTGGACGCCATGGTGCTCGCCGACCGGCTGGTGGTGATCGAGGACGGCCGCCAGGTGCAGGCCGGCACCCCGGCGGAGATCGCCCGGCACCCGCGCACCGACTACATCGCCCGGCTGGTCGGCCTCAACCTGTACCGCGGCACGGCCGACGGCCGTACCGTCACGCTGCCGGACGGGCCCGTGCTGACCACCACCGAGGAGCTGAGCGGCCCGGCCTTCGTGGCCTTCCCGCCGGCCGCGGTGACGCTGTACCGCAAGCGCCCGGACTCCAGCGCCCGCAACGCCTGGCCGCTCACCGTGGCCGGCCTCGACCTGCACGGCGACCAGGTCCGGGTGGACCTGACCGGCCCGGTGCCGCTGGCGGCCGACCTGACGCCGACCGCGGCCGCCGAACTCGACCTCGCCCCCGGGGCGGAGGGGGGGGGGGCCCCGCACGAGGCGCCGCCACGCCCCCCCCCCCGCCCCGGCCCCCCCGCCGCCCGCGCCCGCCGCGGCCCGCCCCCCCCGCGCGGCGCCCCCGG
>NZ_JBHWBW010000765.1:0-2001 GCF_042735675.1 Kitasatospora sp. NPDC059571 | reverse complement strand
GTCCACATCGCCGGCGTCCTGGACGACGGCATCGTCTCCTCCCTCACCCCCGATCGGCTGGCCGCCGTGCTGCGGCCGAAGGTCGACGCGGCCTGGAACCTGCACGAACTGACCAAGGACCGCCCGCTTGCCGCGTTCGTCCTGTTCTCGTCCCTCGCCGGGGTGTTCGGTGCGGCCGGCCAGGCCAACTACGCGGCTGCGAACAGCTTCCTGGACGCCCTGGCGGCCCACCGCCACGCCGCGGGCCTCCCGGCGACCTCGCTCGCCTGGGGCTTGTGGGCGGACGACGGCGGGATGGCCGACACCCTGGACAGCGCCGACGTCGAGCGGATGGCCCGCGGAGGGGTGGCCGCGCTGTCGGTGGCCGAGGGCCTGGCCCTGCTGGACACGGCCGCGGCTCTGCCGCACCACCCGGTGCTGGTGCCCGCCCGGCTCGACCTGGCCGCCGTCCGGGCGTCGGCCGCACAGGGCGGGCAGGTGCCGGCCCTGCTGCGGTCCCTCGTCCAGCCGCCCGTCCGCCGCGCCGCCCGGGCGGCCGTGGCCGATCCGGCCGCGGAGCTGCGGCGGCGGCTCGCCGGGCAGTCGGCGCAGGACCGGGAGCGGATCCTGCTGGAGGTGGTGTGCGGCCAGGTCGCCGCCGTCCTCGGCTATGCGGGGGCGGCCGCCGTCCAGCCCGGCCATGCGTTCCGCGAGCTCGGCTTCGACTCGCTGACCGCCGTCGAGCTGCGCAACCGCCTCACCGCGGTCACCGGCCTGCGGCTGCCCGCGACGCTGATCTTCGATCACCCGAGCCCCGTCGACCTGGTCGCCCACCTGTCCGCCGCCGTCCCGCAGGAGGGGGACCCGGCCGGTCCCGGCGTCTTCGCCGAACTCGACCGCCTCGCCGAGGCCCTGGCGGACACCCCGACCGATGCGGAGACCGGGGCGCGGGTCACCCTGCGCCTCCAGGCCCTGCTCACCCAGTGGCGGGACGCCCTCGGCGGCCCGGCCGACCCCCTCGACGACCATCGCGACCTCGACACGGCCACCGACGACGAGCTCTTCGACCTGCTCGACGACGAGCTCGAGACCTCCTGACCCGGGCGCCACCCCCATTCTTTGCCGCAAGGAGCGGACGGACATGCTGAACGAGGACAAGCTGCGCGACTACCTCAAGCGCGCCACCGCCGACCTGCGCAATGCCCGGCGGCGCCTGCGCGACATGGAGGAGCGCGACCGGGAGCCGATCGCGATCGTCGGCATGGCCTGCCGCTACCCCGGCGGGGTGGCCTCGCCCGAGGACCTGTGGCAGCTGGTGGCCACCGGGACGGACGCCATCGGCGGCTTCCCCGCCGACCGCGGCTGGGACGCCGACGCGCTGATCGACGACGACCCGGACGCGCACGGCACCAGCTACGTCAGCCAGGGGGGCTTCCTCTACGACGCGAGCGCGTTCGACCCGGCCTTCTTCGGGATCTCGCCGCGCGAGGCCCTCGCCATGGACCCGCAGCAGCGGCTGCTGCTGGAGACCTCCTGGGAGGCGTTCGAGCGGGCCGGCATCGACCCGCGCACGCTCAAGGGCAGCCGCACCGGCGTCTTCGCGGGCCTGATGTACCACGAGTACGCCAGCCGGCTGGGCGCCGTGCCCGAGGGCGTCGAGGGCCACCTCGGCACGGGCAGCTTCGGCAGCGTCGCCTCCGGCCGGGTCTCCTACACCTTCGGGCTGGAGGGTCCGGCGGTCACCGTCGACACGGCCTGTTCGTCCTCGCTGGTGGCACTCCACCTGGCTGTCCAGGCGCTGCGCAGCGGCGAGTGCACCATGGCCCTGGCGGGCGGTGTGACGGTGATGTCCACCCCCGGCACCTTCGTGGAGTTCAGCCGTCAGCGCGGCCTGGCCACGGACGGCCGCTGCAAGGCGTTCTCCGACGACGCGGACGGCACCGGCTGGGGCGAGGGCGTCGGCATGCTGCTCGTCGAGCGGCTGTCCGACGCCCGCCGCAACGGGCACCCGGTGCGCGCCGT
>NZ_JBHWBW010000764.1:0-2005 GCF_042735675.1 Kitasatospora sp. NPDC059571 | reverse complement strand
CACCCGTGCGGCCCAGCCCGGGGCGGCGTGACCCACCGTGAGCGCGGCCGGGCACTCACCCGGCCGGTCCAACCCCCGGGCCTCTCGGCGTGCCGACGCCGCAGCGGCGTTCCTAGGCTCTGGTACATCGTTGAGACCTCGGAGGCACCGGTGAACGGTTGTCGGAGACTCGCACACGGAGGGGCCGGCATAGCGGCCCTCCTCATCCTGGCGCCCGTCGCCGCCTGCTCGTCCGGCGGATCAAATCCGTCGGCCCCCAAGCCCGCCCACGCCGTCGACGCGGCGCCGCTGGTCCACACCTCGGCCTCCGGCCAGGTCGACCCCGGGACGCCCTTCACGGTGACGGCGCAGCCGGGCAGTCGGCTCACCGACGTCACGGTGAGCGGCCCGGACGGCAAGGTGGTCGCCGGCCGCCTCGCGGACGACCAGCGCAGCTGGCAGACCACCGGGAAGCTGCGCGCCGGCACCGCGTACACCGCGCGAATATCCGCGGACGACGGCAAGGGCGGCCGCGGCGAGACCACCGCCACCTTCCGGACGGTGGCCGCGCAGAACCTGCTGACCGCGCAGCTCGGCCCGGACTCCTCGGGCACCGGCGTCTACGGCGTCGGCCAGCCGCTCACGGTCAAGCTGTCCGCCCCGGTCAAGGACCCGGCGGCGCGCAAGGCGGTCGAGCACGGACTGACCGTCAGCTCCCAGCCCGCCGTCACCGGCGCCTGGTACTGGGTGGACGACAGCAACCTGCACTTCCGGCCGAAGGACTACTGGCCGGCGAACACCTCGGTGAAGCTCGCCTTCGACCTGACCGGCGAGCGGATCTCCGACGGGCTGTACGGCGGGGACCCGGCGTCCATGACGCTGCGGACCGGCGACCGGGTGGAGGCCGTGGTGGACGCGGCCGCCCACCAGCTGACCTTCCGCCGCAACGGCGAACTGGTCAGGACGATACCGGTGACCACCGGCAAACCGGGCTTCGACACCCGCAACGGCATCAAGGTCGTCCTCGGCAAGGAGGCCGACGTCCGGATGAGCGGGGAGACCATCGGCATCCCCGCCGGCAGCGCCGACTCGTACGACCTGGACGTCCAGTGGGCGACCCGGGTCACCTGGAGCGGCGAGTACGTGCACGCCGCCCCCTGGTCGGTCGGCTCCCAGGGCGTCGCCAACGTCAGCCACGGCTGCACCGGGATGAGCACGGAGAACGCCAAGTGGTTCTTCGACAACACCCGGGTCGGCGACATCGTCCAGGTGGTCAACAGCCTGGGCCACGAGATGGAGCCGTTCGGCAACGGCTTCGGCGACTGGAACATCACCTGGACGGACTGGGTGAAGCACTCCGCCGACGGCGGCCAGGTGTCGACCTCGGGCGGCGCCGCGGACTCCGCGCAGAACGCCGGGTACCTCCAGCCCGAGCTGTGACCCGGCCCGGCGCCCCCGGCCGCCCTGCGGAGCCCCTCCGCACGGCGGCCGGGGGCGTTTCACCGGCTGCCCGGGGTCAGGGCCGGTAGGCCACCTGGAGCGCGGTGTGGACGGCCGCCAGGGCCTCGTCCCGGGTGAGCCCGAGGCGGTGGGCCCGCTCGGCGTACTCGGCGGCCGCCGCGGCCGCCAGCCGGTGGGCGCTGTCGCCGGCCGCGGCGATCAGGGTGCCGCGCCGGCCGTGCGTCTCCACCACCCCGTCCGCCTCCAGCTCGCGGTAGGCCCGGGCCACCGTGTTGGCGGCCAGCCCGAGCTCCTCGGCGAGCGCGCGGACGGTCGGCAGCCGCAGCCCGACCGGCAGCTCGCCGCTGCGGGCCCGGTCGGCGATCTGGGCCCGCACCTGCTCGTACGGGGGAGTGGCGATGGTGTGATCGATGGTCAGCTGCACAGCGCCCATTGTGGCAAAGCCCGAGGGGGGGCGGGCGGGGGGGGGGGGGGGGCGGGTGGGGGGGGGGGGGGGGGGGTTAGACGTTTTTCTGTGGGGCGGGTTTGGTGTGTGTGGTGTGAGGGGGTGTGGGTTTGGTGTGGG
>NZ_JBHWBW010000763.1:0-2016 GCF_042735675.1 Kitasatospora sp. NPDC059571 | reverse complement strand
GCGACCAAAGAGATCTACACTCCTACTCTCGTCGGCAGCGTCTGATGTGTTTAAGAGACAGATACACTCCGACTATCGTCGGGTCCACGTGGCGACGGCTGACAAGAAGAAGCACCCAGCCAGGCTACAAGGCCGGACGCCGTCTGCCGCCGCCCGCACGGAAGTTACTATCTTCTCCCACGGTATGAGCGCGGAGTGCCCCCTCCCTCACGCGTCGTCACCTGCTGCTGCGACGGAAGGACGATTGTGGCCACCTGGGCGCCGGGGGACTTCCGGGACCCCGATTCCTGTGATTCACCCGCCGGCCCGCACTCGGTGCTCGGACAGTCCGTCGAGCTCCTGGCGGTGCTCGTCGGCCCCGAGGCCGCGGAGGGCTACCGGCGGCTGGCCGCGGCCGACCGGGCCGTCCCGCTGGCCGAGGCGGACACCCGGCTGGGCCGGCCGGGCACCGCGGCCCGGCTGCTCTCGCTCGGCCTGGCGCACGCCCTGCCGCACGACCCGCCGGTGCTGTCGGCGACCGCGCCGGTCGCCGCGGTGGAGGCCGCACTGGCCCACCGGCGGCACGAACTGACCACCGAGTACGACGCGCTGGCGCAGGCCCAGCGGGAGGCCGTCCGGCTGCGCCGGCTGGCCGACCTGCACCAGCGCGAGACGCCGGCGCACCGTCTGGCCCGGGTGCTGACCGACTCGGACGAGATCGTCGCGCTGTCGAACACCATCGGCACGGTGGCCGCCGAGGACCACCTGACGCTGGACACCTTCCGGTACGACCTCCCGCTCACCGCACACACCGCGCTGCCGCCCAATCCGGCGTCGCTGGCCCGCGGCGTGCGCCACCGCGGCATCTACGAGACGGCGTTCCTCAGCGACCCGGTCGGGGCGGAGGTCCTGCACCGCTGCGTGGAGGGCGGCGAGGAGGTGCGACTGCTGCCGTGGCTGCCGATGAAGATGAAGGTGACGGACCGCTCGCAGGCGCTGCTGGCGCTGACCACCACCGGGTCGAGCGTGGCGCTGCACCTCAACTCCCCGGTGGCGGTGGAGGCGATGCGCCAGTACTTCGAGCTGCTGTGGCAGCGGGCCCGCCCGTTCGGGGTGGCGCCGCCGCGCAGCGCCGGCGAGCGCAACCGCCGGCGCCGCGAGGTCGCGGAGCTGATGAACCAGGGCTTCAAGGACGAGGCCGTCGCCCGCCGGCTGGACCTCACCCCGCGCACGCTACGCCGCCGGATCAGCGAGATCATGGACGAGCTCGGCGCGGAGACCCGCTTCGCCGCCGGAGCGGAGGCGCAGCGCCGGGGCTGGTTCGAGGCCGACTCCGGCTGAACGTCCGCCGCGGGCGGCCGTCCTGGCGGTGCGTCAGGTGTTGTAGGTGCTCTGCGCCCGTTCCAGGCCCTCGGAGATCAGCGCCTCGACGGCGTCCGCGGACCGGTCCACGAACCAGTCGAGGTCCTTGCGCTCGGTGGCGGAGAAGTCCTTCAGCACGAAGTCCGCGACCTCCATCCGGCCGGGCGGGCGGCCGATGCCGCAGCGCACCCGGTGGTAGTCCGGCCCGAGCGACTTGGTGATGGACTTGAGGCCGTTGTGGCCGTTGTCCCCGCCGCCGCACTTGAGCCGCAGGGCGGAATAGTCGATGTCGAGCTCGTCGTGGACGGCGACGATCGCCGCGTTGGGCACCTTGTAGAAGTCGCGCAGCGCCGTGGTCGGGCCGCCGGAGAGGTTCATGAAGGTCATCGGCTTGGCGAGCACCACCCGCCGCCCGGCGAGCCGGCCCTCGGCGACCTGGGCGCGGCTCTTGTGGGCCTTGAACCGCGCGCCGATCCGCTCGGCCAGCAGGTCGACCACCATGAAGCCGATGTTGTGCCGGTTGCGGGCGTAGCCGTCCCCCGGGTTGCCGAGACCGACCACCAGCCAGGGCCCGTCGTACCTGTCCTCACTCATCGCCACCGCTCTCCTCACTCACCTCGTGGACCATCATCCCGGACATGCCGCTGCCCCGGCCGCTCCAGGGCGGAGCGGCCG
>NZ_JBHWBW010000762.1:0-2026 GCF_042735675.1 Kitasatospora sp. NPDC059571 | reverse complement strand
GGTCCGCGACCGCGGCCGGGGCTGGGCGCCGGTCGCGGTCGCGGGGGTCGGCGTGCTGCTGCGGGCGGCCGCGGCGGCCGCCGTCGGGCTGGACCGGCAGCGGGGCGACCCATCCGCCCGCGACCTGGTCGTGCTGACGATGCTCTCGTTCGCGATGGGCTGGCGGAACGCCATCGCGCTGCGGATCTCCGCGCCCGACCTGCCGACCACCGTGGTGACCCGCGGCCTGACCGGCCTGTTCCGGGTGCACGCGGCGCTGGACTCGCGGGAGCGGGCGCTGGGGGGGGCGGAGGCCCTTGCCGGCGGCGCCGCCCCCCGGGCGGGGGCCCCCGCCGCCGGACGCACCGGCGGCGCCGGCCAGCTGATCGCCCTGCTGCTGCTCGTGGTCGGCGCCATCGCCCTGCTCAACGCCCTGCACATCCAGACCGCCAAGCCGTACGTCTGGCCGCTGCTCACCATCGGCGTCGGCGTCGCGCTGGTCTGGCGGCAGGCCGACGACTCCCGCTGGCAGCGCTGGTTCGGCCTGGAGGAGGGGTCGAAGCGGCGCAGCGCCTTCGTCCGGGTTGCCGCCGGCGTGCTCCTGGTGGTGGTCGGCATCGTCGGCTTCCTCGTCCTGCAGGGCAGCGGCTCCACCCTGGCCTCCGTCGTCGAGGCCTCGGTCGCCGTGCTGGCCGGCGTCCTCGTCCTGGTCGGCCCGTACGCGCTGCGCATGTGGCAGGACCTCGGCGCCGAGCGCACCGCCCGGATCCGCGCCCAGGAGCGGGCGGAGATCGCGGCGCACGTGCACGACTCGGTGCTGCACACCCTCACCCTCATCCAGCGCCGCGCGGAGGACCCGAAGGAGGTGCTGCGCCTGGCCCGGGCGCAGGAGCGCGAGCTGCGGCTGTGGCTGTACCGGCCGGAGGCCGTCGCGGAGTCCGCACCGGACACCCTCGCCGAGCACGTGCGGGCGGTGGTCGCCGAGGTCGAGGACCGGCACGGCGTCCCGGTCGAGCTGGTCTGCGTCGGCGACTGCCCGATGGACGAGCGGATCGCGGCACAGATGCAGGCCGCGAGGGAGGCGATGGTCAACGCGGCCAAGTACGGTGGCGGGGGACCGGTCCAGGTGTACGCAGAGGTCGAGGGGAGAACGGTGTCGGTGTTCGTCCGCGACCACGGCCCCGGCTTCGACCCCGACGGCGTGCCCGAGGACCGGATGGGCGTCCGCGAGTCGATCATCGGCCGGATGCGGCGCCACGGCGGCACCGCCCGGGTCCGGCCGGCGGCGGGCGGCGGCACCGAGGTCGAGCTGGAGATGGAGAGGGCAGATGACTGACGCAGGGGGAACGGCGCCCGAGCGCACCGCGCGCGTGGTGCTGGTGGACGACCACCGGATGTTCCGGACGGGCGTGCGCGCGGAGATCGGGCGGACCGAGACCACCGGCATCGACGTGGTCGGCGAGGCGGACGACGTCGAGTCCGCGGTGCAGGTGGTCGCCGAGACCCGGCCCGACGTGGTGCTCCTCGACGTCCACCTGCCCGGCGGCGGCGGGGTCGAGGTGCTGCGCCGCTCGGCGCCGCTGATGGGGGAGCAGGGCGGGGTGCGCTTCCTGGCGCTCTCCGTCTCGGACGCGGCGGAGGACGTGATCGGCGTGATCCGCGGCGGCGCCCGCGGCTACGTCACCAAGACCATCACCGGCGGCGACCTGGTGAGCGCGATCTTCCGGATCGCCGACGGCGACGCGGTCTTCTCCCCGCGCCTGGCCGGATTCGTCCTGGACGCCTTCGCCGCCACCGACACCCCGCCGGTCGACGAGGACCTCGACCGGCTCACCCAGCGCGAGCGCGAGGTGCTGCGGCTGATCGCCCGCGGCTACGCGTACAAGGAGATCGCCAAGCAGCTGTTCATCTCGGTGAAGACGGTGGAGAGCCACGTCTCCGCGGTGCTGCGCAAGCTCCAGCTCAGCAACCGCCACGAGCTGACCCGCTGGGCGACGGCCCGCCGGCTGGTGTGACGGACGCCGCCCCCGGAGCAGGGCTCCGGGGG
>NZ_JBHWBW010000761.1:0-2028 GCF_042735675.1 Kitasatospora sp. NPDC059571 | reverse complement strand
CAGGGCGGAGGCCGTGTGCCTCCGCCCCTCCGGCGTGTGTGCGGCCCGTCGCCGGCCCGGTCAGTACTCCTGGCCGGCCTGCTCGGCGAGGATCGCCCGCAGCCGGGTGGTGCGCTCCGCGGCGGGGCGCTCGGCCACCGCCTGGGCGAGCAGCGGGCCGGCCGGGTGCAGGACGGACAGGTGCTGCTCGGCGCGCCCGAACGCGGTGCAGACCCACTGCCGGGTCAGGCCGCCCGCGTCACCGGGGACGACGGCCACCACGCCGGGCCAGCGGCGGCCGACCGCCTGGTGGGCGGTGAGGGCCCAGCCGTGCCGCAGCCGGGCGACCCGGTCCGGCGCGAGGGTGAGGCTGCTGCCGTCCGACAGCTCCAGGTGCAGGCCGGCGGCGTCGCCGTCGACCACCCGCCCCGGCAGGGTCACCCCGGCCGCGGGCGACCAGGCGACCCGGTCGCCCGGGTCGAAGCCGCCGAAGGCACCCGGGCCCGGGTTCAGCCGGGCCTTGGCCGCGGCGTTGAGCGCCCGGGTGCCGGCGCTGCCGCCGTGCCCCGGGGTCAGCAGCACCACCTGCTCGGCGGGGATGCCCAGGGCGCGCGGAATGGAGTCGGCGAGCAGCTGGACCGCCCGGTGGACGGCCTCCTCCGCGCTCTGCACGGCGAGCACCACCACCTCCTTGCCGGGGGCGTCGACGGGCAGCAGCTCGCCGACCGAGATCCCGGAGACCAGCTCGCCGATCGGCCCGGGGTCAGGGGTGCGGGAGGCGACCACCGGACAGAGCTTCGAGCCGGCCAGATCGGCCAGGAAGCGGCCGGGGCCCGCGGACCAGAGCTGCGCCGGGTCGGCGCCGAGCACCAGCCGGGTGCCGTCGCCGACCGCCTCCAGCAGGGTGGCGGCGAGCTCGACGTCGAGCAGCTGGGCGTCGGGGACGACCAGCACGTCCAGGGCGAGGGTGCCGTCGTCGCCCCGGCCGGGGCCGGCCGCGCCGCCGAGCAGGTCGCCCAGCGTGGTGAGCCGCTCTGCGGCGGGCGAGCCGGCCAGCAGCCCGGCCAGCACGGTGCGCCCGTGGTCCGTCCACGGCGCGGCCCAGGCCCGCAGGCCGAGGCCGTGGGCGGCCGCCAGCAGGGCGGCGAGCTCGGCGCGGGAGGCCTCGCCGCCAGTGTGCACGACCAGGGCGCTGTCGGCGACCGCGCGGATCAGGGCGGCGGCCGACGGGGAGGGCGCGGCCTCGGCCGCGGCGGCCCAGGCGGCCGGGCCGGGCCGGGCCGGGGCGTGGTCGCCGGCCTCGTCCGCCCCGGGTACGTCCTCGTCCGCCGCCTCCCCGGCGTCCTCCGCGCCGTCGGCGGGCTGCTCGGCGTCCTCCTCCGGGCCCTCCTCGTCACTGCCGGGGACGAGGGTGGAGAGCACCCGGACGAGGCCCTCGCCGAGGCTCTCCTCGGCGAGCGCGAGGCGCTCCAGCGCGAGCAGGGTGCGGGTCGGCGGCTCCTCCTCGTCGTTGCCGCGGTGGCCCGGGAGCTCCTCCTGGAAGGCCATCACCAGGCCGTCCACCACGACCTCCTGGAGGGCGGCGGCGGGCTCGGGCAGGCCGAGCCGCTGGAGGCCGGCGGACACCTCGGCGATCTCCTGCGCGGAGTGGCCGCGCAGGGCGGCCTGCTCCAGCAGCCACGGCACCAGGGCCCGGGCGCGGCGCGCGTCGCCGGGGCCGGCGGCCGGGCCGAGCAGGCCCCGCGCGAAGCCGTCCGCCTGCTCGGGGCGGATCCCGGGCAGGGTGAGGACGGCCCACGGGTCCTCGCGCAGCTGCTCGGCGGCGCGCTCGCCGAGCGCGGCGACGGCGGGCGCGGCCAGGTCGGCCGGGGCGCCGCCGGCGGTGAGCACCTCGGCGGCCGCGGGCGGGGCGCGGGGGCGCGGCGGGGGGGGGCGCCGGCGCGCCCCTGGTCCCACGACCGGGTGGTGCTGAACGGGATCGTGTGGAAGCTGCGGACCGGCTCGGCCTGGCGTGACGTGCCTGATCGCTACGGCTCGTGGCAGACCCTG
>NZ_JBHWBW010000760.1:0-2028 GCF_042735675.1 Kitasatospora sp. NPDC059571 | reverse complement strand
TGTGCCACCACACCACCCGCCGCCCCCACCCCACACCCCCCCCCCCGCGGTTTGGGCCCCGCCCCCGCCGCGGCGCCGCCGGCTGACCCGCCGACCTGCCGGGACGCCCCCGCACCGGCCTCCGGACCGGCCGCGGGCGTACGGAGAACGGTGCTCCCGGGTACGCCGTGTGACCGATCCGGGTCCTCCGCGCCGCCCGGCTTAAGAACGCCCTAAGAGAGCTCTACGCCTCCCTGAGCAGCGGATTCACCCCCTCCGCGGCCCGCTAGCGTCAGCGGCGTCCGGGTCACGGGGATCCGGGCGTCCAGCCGTCCAGCGGAGGTACGCCGACATGCCGAGCCAGCCCACCCGAAGCCGCGGGCACCGCCGCAGCAGCAAGGGCAAGATCATCGGCTCCGCGGTGGCCGCCGCGGTCATCGCCGGAGGCGGCGTCGCCGTCCTCGCCTCCAGCGCGGGCGCCGCCTCGCTCGGAGCGGTCTACAGCCGCACCAGCGCCTGGGAGACCGGCTACACCGGCCAGTACCTGGTCACCAACCCGGCCTCCGCCGCGATAGACGACTGGACGCTCAGCTTCGACCTCCCGGCCGGGGCGAAGATCTCCTCGCTCTGGAACGCTGGCTTCACCGCCTCCGGGCAGCACGTCACCGTCAAGCCCGAGGCCTGGAACAAGCGGCTCGAGCCCGGCAAGACCGTGAACGTCGGCTTCGTCGTGCAGGGCTCCGGCGGCGCCCAGGCCGAGCCCGCGCACTGCATGATCAACAACGTCTCGTGCGCCACCGGGACGGGCCCGGCCCCCACCCCCTCCGGCCGCCCGACCACCGCCGCACCCACCCCGTCGGCCACCCCCACCACGGCCCCGCCCAAGCCCACGCCGACGGCCACCAAGCCGACCGCCACGCCGACCCCCACCGCGACGGTGCCCCCGGCCCCGGCCGGCGGCGGCCGCTTCGCCCCGTACGTCGACACCTCGCTGTACCCGCCGTTCGACCTCGTCGCCACCGCCAAGTCCACCGGGGTGAAGACCTTCAACCTGGCGTTCATCGTCTCCGGCGGCGGCTGCACCCCCAAGTGGGGCGGCGTCAGCGACCTCTCCACCGACGCCGTGGCCGCCCAGATCGGCGCGCTGCGCTCGGCCGGCGGCGACGTCCGGGTCTCCTTCGGCGGCGCCAACGGCAGCGAGCTGGCCGCCGCCTGCTCCTCCGCCGCCGACCTGGCGGCCGCTTACCAGAAGGCGGTCGACGCCTACGGCCTCACCAAGGTCGACTTCGACATCGAGGGCGGCGCGCTCGCCGACACCGCCGCCAACGGCCGCCGCGCCCAGGCGATCGCCCAGCTCCAGAAGAACGCCGCGGCCAAGGGCCGCACCCTCGACGTCTCCTTCACCCTCCCGGCGCTGCCCAGCGGCCTCACCCAGGACGGCATCAACCTGGTGTCCGGCGCGAAGAGCGGCGGCGTCCAGATCGGGGCCGTCAACATCATGGCGATGGACTTCGGCGACGGCGTCGCCCCCAACCCGCAGGGCCGGATGGGGAAGTACGCCATCGATGCGGCCACCGCCACCCAGGCGCAGGTCAAGAGCGTCCTCGGCCTCGACGACGCGGCCGCCTGGTCCAAGGTCGCGGTCACCCCGATGATCGGCGTCAACGACGTCAGCACCGAGGTGTTCACGGTCGCCGACGCCACCCAGCTGGCCGACTTCGCCAAGAGCAAGCACCTCGCCTGGCTGGCCATGTGGTCCGGCACCCGCGACAAGGCCTGCGCCGGCGGCGCCAAGTCCTTCGCAGACGCCACCTGCAGCAGCATCGACCAGCAGCCGCTCGCCTTCACCCGGGCGCTGGGCGCCTACACCGGCTGACCACCGGGCCCGCGGCCGGTCGAGGGGGCCGGCCGCGGGCCATCCGTCCGAACGGGCCCGCGCGTGCCCGTCGGGGCCGCACCCCCAGCAGCAGTGCCCCCGAGCGCACGCCCCATTCCGCCCGAACGGACGCGGGGGGGGGGGGGGCGCGCCGCGGGGGGGGGGGGGGGGGG
>NZ_JBHWBW010000759.1:0-2047 GCF_042735675.1 Kitasatospora sp. NPDC059571 | reverse complement strand
GGGGTCCCGCCCGCGGTGGGGGCGGGCCGCTACAACCGCTCGGGGGCGGGGTTCCCGACGGCCTCGATGGCGCGGCGGACGGGGACCTTCACCAGCACCGCGAAGCCGATCACGAAGAACACCAGCAGGGAGATGATCGCGGAGCGGTAGCTGCCGGTGATCTGGTACGCCAGGCCGAAGACCAGCGGGCCCATCCAGCTGGTGCCGCGGTCGCTGTTCTTGTAGAAGCTGAAGTACTCGGCCTCCTTGCCGGCCGGGACGAGGTGCGAGAACAGCGAGCGGGAGAGCGCCTGGCTGCCGCCGAGCACCAGGCCGATCATGCAGGCCAGGGCGAAGAACCAGATCGGCCGGTGGGCGGGCATCACGTACCCGAGGGCGAGGGTCAGCACCCAGGCGACCAGTGAGCCGAGGACGGTCCGCTTGGCACCGTACCGGCCGGCGATCCGGCCGAGCAGCAGGGCGCCGCCGATCGCCACGATCTGGACCAGCAGCACGGCGGCGACCAGCGAGGTCTGGTCCATGCCGAGCTCCTCGCTGCCGTAGAGCGAGGCCTGGGAGACGACGGTCTGGATGCCGTCGTTGTAGCAGAGGAAGGCGCCCAGGTAGAGCAGCGTGAGCGGGTACTGCCGCATGCCGCGCAGGGTGCGGGCTAGTTCGCGCAGGCTGCCGGCGGTGGGCCGGTCCGGCGCGGCCGCGGCAGGGTCGGGGGCCGCACCGGCCCGGGAGGGCAGCCGCAGCAACGGGACGATCGTGAACAGCGCCCACCACAGGCCCGCCGAGGCCAGGCAGATCCGCACGGCGGTGCCGGAGGACAGGCCCAGCCCGTCGTGGCCCTCGAACAGCGCCAGGTTGGCGATCAGCAGCAGCCCGCCGCCCGCGTAGCCGTAGGCCCAGCCCTTGGAGGAGACCGCGTCGCGCTCGTCGGGGGCGGCCAGGCCCGGGAGGTAGGCGTAGGAGAGGGCGACCGACACCGCGTACGCGATGTTGGCGACCACCAGCAGGGCCCCGCCCAGCAGGTAGTGGTCGCCGCCGAGGAAGAACATCCCCATCGTGGCGATCGCGCCGACGTACGCGAAGCCGCACATCAGCTCCTTGTGCCGCCCGGTGCGGTCCGCGACGGTGCCGGTCAGCAGCATCACCGCGACCGACACCAGCACCGAGAAGGAGACCGTGTACGGGAAGAACGACCCCGCGCGGATCGAGAGGCCGAGCGGGTGCACGTCGCCGGCCGCGTCGGCGGCGTTCTTGGCGACGGAGGTCAGGTACGGCCCGAGGAACACCGTCAGGACGGTGGCCGAGAAGGCGGCGTTGGCCCAGTCGTTGATGTACCAGCCGAACTGCATCCGGCGCAGGGCACGGCCTTCGGCGGTGGTCGCCGGGTGGTCCGGTACCCGGTCCGGCGCCCGGTCGGGCAGATGGGCAGCGGTGCTCATGGGGCTCCTGTCTCCGTGCTGGAGCCGGTGCTGCCGTCGTTCCAGCAGCCGCGCTCACCGAGGACGTCCCGCAGGACGTCGATGCGATCGGCCATGATGCCATCCACACCCAGGTCGAGGAGAGACCTGATCCGTGTGGGATCGTCCACAGTCCAGACGTGCACCTGCAGGCCGAGGCGGTGGGCGGCGCGGACGAAGGCCCGGTCGACGACCGGCACGCCGCGGTGCCGCTCCGGCACCTGGGCACAGAGCCCGGCGAACGGTGCCCCACGGCCGCGCAGCAGCGGCCCGGCCAGCGAGCGCAGCCGCAGCCGGGCCACCTCGCGCGGGCCGAGCGAGGTGGCCAGCCGGGGGCCGGCGGCGGCGCGCACGGCGGCCAGGCGGCCGTCGGAGAAGCCGCCGACGCAGACCCGGTCCCAGGAGTTCGTCCGGCGGAGGCCCGCGCCCCCCCGGGCGCCCGGGGCCGCCGCGCGGTCGTGGCGGGTTTTTCTCGCGCGCGGGGGGCGCGCGCGCCGCGGCGCCCCCCGGGGGCGCTCGCGCCCCCCCCCCCCCCCCCCCCCCAACACCCCCCCCCACACCCCCCCCCCCCCCCCCCCCCCACCCCCCCCGCGGCT
>NZ_JBHWBW010000758.1:0-2052 GCF_042735675.1 Kitasatospora sp. NPDC059571 | reverse complement strand
TCGTCGCCCTGCTCCGGGTGCCACTGGACGCCGAGGGTGAAGCCGGGGCCCTCCACGGCCTCCACCGTGCCGTCCTCGGCCCACGCGCAGACCGCCAGGCCCGCGCCGAGCCGGTCCACCGCCTGGTGGTGGAAGGTCGGCACCTGGACGGACTCCTCCGGGAGCAGGCCGCCGAGCAGGGTGCCGGGCACCGGCCGCACGGCGTGCCGGCCGTACGTCCCCGGCGCGCCGACGTGCCCCTGGTGGCCCACCGCGTCGGGCAGGTGCTGGACGAGGGTGCCGCCGAGGACGACGTTCAGCAGCTGCATCCCGCGGCAGATGCCGAGCACCGGGACGCCGGCCGCCAGGGCGGCGGTGAGCAGCGCGCTCTCCCACACGTCCCGCTCGGGCTCGCCGGCGTCGGTCTCCGGGTGCCGTGCCGCGCCGTAGCGGGCCGGGTCGACGTCCGAGCCGCCGGAGACGACCAGGGCGTCGATCCGGGCGACGGCGTCGGCGGCGTGTTCGGCCGCGTCCGGCGGCAGGAGGACGGCGAGCCCGCCCGCGGCCTGCACCACGGCGGGGTAGCGCTCGGCGAGCAGGACGGTGCGGATCCGTTCCCAGCGGCCCCAGGCGGCGTCGGTGACGAGCGTGCTGATACCGATCACAGGCCGTGAAGTCATGGCGCGCATTCTGCCGCCCGCCGTGGCGAACGGACGGGATCCGGTGGTTCGGCACGCGCCGCAGAGCCGCGGTCGGCGGTACGACGTACGGTAACCGTGTCGCTGCACGACGTGACGGAGGGAGTCCGGGATGGCCGAGACGGCTGGGCCCGGCCGGTCGGCCGGGCCGGTGGCGGTGGTCAGCGGGGTGAGCGGCTTCGCGGGGGAGGCCGGGGCCGCGGTCGCCCGGCGGTTCGCCGCGGACGGCGCCCGGGTGGTCTGCGCGGATCCGGACGAGCGGGCGGGCCAGGCGGTGGCCCGCTCGGTCGGCGGCCTGTTCGTGCACACCGATCCGCTGGACGAGTACATGGTCGAGGCGCTGTTCGACGAGGTCTACGAGCGGTTCGGCGGCATCGATGCGGTGTTCCACGGCACCAGTGGGCCGCCGCCGGGCGACGGGCCGGCGCTGGAGACCTCGCCGGACGCCTGGCGCGCGGTGCAGGACAGCCGGCTGACCGCGGTCTTCCTGGGCTGCCGGGCCGTGCTGCCGTACCTGCGCCGGCACGGCCGCGGCTCGGTGGTGAACCTGGCCGGCCCCGCCGTGGAGGGCGGCGTCGCGGCGGTGGCGGCCGCCGCCGGGGTGGTCGCGCTGACCCGGGAGCTCGCCGCGCGCTTCGGCCCGGAGGGGATCCGCTTCAACGCCCTGGGGGCGGACGCCGGCCGGGTGGACCGGCTGGCCGCGGCCGCGGCGTACCTCGCGGGCGAGGCATCGGCGGGGGTCAACGGCACCGTGATCCGATTCTCACCGTAATCTCATCGCGGAACGGCGGTTTTCACCGTCCCGCTGATATCGCGCTTATCCGCCCGCCCTTAGATTCGATGGTGTGAGCGAGCAGATTCCCGCCGGGTGGTACCCGGACCCCCAGGACACCACCTCCGAGCCCCGCCCCGAGCGCTGGTGGGACGGCACGGGCTGGACGGCGACCACCCGCCCCGCCCCCGGTGCGGCCGCCGGCCCGGACGGGCCCGCCCCCGCCGCGGGCGACGAGCCGACGGTGCTCGAGGGCCAGGTGGTCGGCAGCGGCCCGACCGTCCGCTACCCGGAGTACCCGCCGCTCGCCTCGCAGACCCCGGCCAAGGCCCGCCGCAGGCCCTCCCGCCCGGTGGTCGTCGCCGCGGCCGTCGCCGCCCTGGCCGGCGTCGCCGTCGGTTCAGGCATCACCTACCTGGCGATGGACGGCGGCCGCGACCAGGCCTCCGCCCGGCCGTTCGACGGCCGGGGCGGGTACCCGTTCGGCAACCCGGGCAACGGCGGCGGCAACGGCGACGCCGTCGGCGGCCACCGGGTCGGCGGCGGGGTCGGGGTGGGCGGCGGCAACGGGCAGGGGCTCGGCGGAGGCGGCCCGGGCACAGC
>NZ_JBHWBW010000757.1:0-2075 GCF_042735675.1 Kitasatospora sp. NPDC059571 | reverse complement strand
GGCCTCACGGCGTGCCGCCGGCCAGCAGCACCGGGACGGCGCTGCGGTGCGACACCTGGTCGCTGACCCGGGGCGAGAACCACGCCGCGAGGCGGCTGCGGTGGTGCGGTGCGAGGACGACCAGGTCGGCGCCGAACCGGTCGGCGGCCTCCGAGACCGCCGCCGCGACGTCGGGCACCAGCCCGTCGAGCAGTTCGCCCTCCGCCGCGACGCCGGCCTGACGGAGGGAGGCGACGGCGCCGTCCACCACGCGGTGCGCGGTGCCGTCGTCCTCCAGGGCGACCACGGTGTCGTAGACGACGTCGGACGGGTCGACGTGCAGGATCCGGACGGTGGCGCCGGTCAGGGCGGCCATGGCGCCGGCGGTGGCGACCGCGGTGCGGCCGCCCTCACTGCCGTCGACGGCGACCAGGATGCGCTGGAACATCGGGAACTCCTCGGTGGTGCGGACGGGTGCAGAGGTAGGTGCGGACGGGTGGACGGGTGCGGGCGGACGGACCGGGTCAGCGGACCGGGGCGGATTCCGCCGGCGCGCTCTCGACGCTCGGGACCGGCCGGTCCTCGTGGGACCGGACGGCGACCCGTTCCCGCTGGAGCAGGGCGACGGCGCCCGAGACGGCGAGCAGGATCACCGACAGCCACAGCCCCTTGGCGATGCCGCCGGAGGAGTCCGACAGCAGGCCGGAGATCAGCGGGCCCACGGCCTGGCCGACGCTGAACGCGACGGTCAGCAGGGCGATGCCGTACGTCCAGGCGTGCTGAGGCAGCATCCGCCGGGCGAGCACGGTCACCGCGGTCGGGCCGGCCATGAAGCTGGCGCCGAACACCACCGCGGAGGCCATCGCCGCGACCGTTCCGTGGCCCAGCAGCACCGGCAGGACGCCCAGCAGGACGACCGCCGACACCAGCGCCGGGGCCCGGCCGCCGCGCAGTCTGCCGATCACGCGGCCCCAGACGAACAGGGTCGCCAGGGCGGACGCCGCGCCGAGCACGATGAAGAACGCGGCCTCCGACCAGGTGCCCATGCCCTGGCCGTGCAGCAGGGCGATGACGAACGTCATGTACGAGACGTAGCCCGCGCCGAACAGCACGTACCAGGCGAAGGTCGGGGTCAGGAAGCGGAGCTTCACCCGGTCGCCGGTGGCTGCAGCGGCCGGCTGCTCCGGGACGCGCCGGGCCGCCATCGCGGCCGGGCCGATCGCCAGCAGTGCGAGCAGGCCCATCAGCAGCCAGCCGGCCTGCCAGCCGGAGGCGCCCCAGGCGGTCAGCGCCGACGGGATCACGATGCCGGAGACGACCACGCCGATGCCCACGCCGGCCATGTACATCCCGACCAGGCCGGCCGAGCGGGCCGGACGGCCGCCGGTGTGCACCCGCGAGGCGAGGGCCGAGCCGACGACGAAGGTCACCGCGGTGGCGAGACCGCCGACGAAGCGGAACAGCGACAGCGCGGCGAAGCTCCCGCTGACGCCGGAGGCGAGCAGGGCGACGGCGCTGACCAGCATGGACCAGACGAACACCCGGCGGGCGCCGAGCCGGCGCGACCACCAGGCCGCGGTGCCGGCGCCGATGATGTAGCCGATCGCGTTCGCGGTATTCATCATGCCGGCCGCTGCGTAACTCCAGCCGAGCTGCTCGCGCATGGCGGGCAGCAGCAGGGCGTACGCGAAGCGGGTGAAACCGAGTGCCACGACGGGTCCGGCCGCGAGGCCGAGGGCCACCAACGGCTCGCTGAGCCTGCGTGGCGAGGGTGCGGTGGATTCCGCAGCCCGGGTGGTGGGGATCGACATGGTGGGCCTTTCCGGGACGGCCGGCCGGTGGCCGGGGTGGGGGGCGGTCGGGGGACGGGGCGCCGGTGGCGCCCGTACTCCCCACCAACCGCCCCGTGGCGCGGGGCGGTGTCCGGTCAACGGGCCGTGCCACCCACGGATCGGGCCATCGCGGGAAGGTCGGCGGGGGGCGCCGGCGGCGACCGCCCCGCCCCCGGTGGGGCCGGGCCGGGCGGGGGGGGTATCCGCCCGGTGGGTGCGCGGGGGCGCGGTACCGCGCGAGGCCCTCGAAGGCCTCGTTGCCGC
>NZ_JBHWBW010000756.1:0-2082 GCF_042735675.1 Kitasatospora sp. NPDC059571 | reverse complement strand
GCCCCCGCCGAGCAGCCCGACAACGGCCGCCGGCACGCCGCCGCCCGGGCCCGGCAGGCCGCCGACCGGCGCGAGCGCTGGCCCGACCCGGCCGCCCTGCTGCTCACCGCGCTCGGCCCCGGCCCCCGCCTCTGGGAGCGCACCCCGACCCACCCGGACGCGCTGTCCGTCCGGCTCGGCACCGCCGACCGGCCCGGCGGCCCCGGCACCGAGCCCGGCACCCTGCTGCCCGCCGTCCCGGTCACCGTCGACCTGCAGGCCGCCGGCAGCCTCGGTCTGGCCGGGCCGCGCCCGCGCCTGACCGGCGTGGCCCGCGCGGTGCTCGCCCAGCTCGCCGCCCTGCACCCGCCGAGCGGGCTGGCGCTGGTCGTGGTGGCCGCCGACGAGGCCGGCGCCGCCGACTGGGGCTGGACGATGTGGCTGCCCCACCTGCGGCCCGGCCAGGGCCAGGACTGCCGGCTGCTGGTCGGCTTCGGACCGGCCCAGGCCGAGGCCCGGCTCGCCGAGCTGGCGGCCGCCTCCGCCGGACCGGAGGCCACCGTCGTCCTGGTGGACGGCGACCCGGGCACCCCGGCCGCCCGCGAGGCCCTCGCGCTGCTGCTCCGCCAGGGGCCCGCCGTCGGCGTCTTCCCGCTCTGCCTGGCCGAGGACGTCGAGGACCTCCCCGCCGGCCTCGGCGCCGTGGCCCGAGTCACCGGCGAGGTGGGCACCCTGCTCGCCGTCGACCTGCCGGCGGCCGGCGGCCGCGAGCGGATCGAGGACGTCGCCCTGGACGCCGTCCCGGCCGCCTGGGCCGAACGGCTGGCCCGGGCGCTCGCCCCGCTGCGGGAGGCCACCCCGGCCGCCCGCGGCCCGCTCCCGGACGCCCTGCGGCTGCTCGACCTGCTCCGGCTGGAGGCGGTCACCCCGGCCAAGCTCTCCGACCGCTGGGCCGCGCTGCCGGACGGCGCCGGCGGCGCGACCGCACTGCTCGGCACCGCCCGCGACGGCCTGTGCGCCCTCGACCTCGCGGGCGCCGACGAACCGGCCGAGGACGGGCCGCACCTGCTCGTCGGCGGCGCCCCCGGCTCCGGCAAGACCGAGCTGCTGCGCACCCTGGTGGCCTCGCTGGCGGTCGCCGAACGGCCCGAGCGGCTCACCGTCACGGTGGTCGAGTCCCGCTCGCCCGCCGGCACCGACCCGGCCGCGGGCCTGCGCGGCTGCACCGACCTGCCGCACGTCACCGCCCACCTGGACGCCGCCGCCGACCCGCACCGGGCCCTGCTCACCGCCACCTGGCTGGAGGACGAGCTGGCCCGCCGCGAGGCGCTGCTGGACGGCCTGGACTTCACCGCCTGGCACACCGCCCGGATACTCGGCAAGGCCCCGGCGCTGGTCTCGGCCGGCGGCCCGGCCGGCGCCCCCGGCACCGCCGCGGCCCGGGTGGTCGCGCCGCGGCAGTCCCCCGACGCCCGGCCGCACGGGCAGGCCCTGGCCCGGATGGTGGTGGTGGTCGACGACCTCGACGCGCTGTACGCGCCGACCTCGCCGGCGGGCCGGCCGCTGGCCCGCGCGCTGGGCGCCGTCGCCTCCCGCGGCGGCCGGCTGGGCGTCCACCTGGTGGCCGCGACCGGCGCCCCCGAGCGGACGGCCGGCACCGAGATCGACGAGGCCGCCCAGCTGCGGATCGCCCTGCGCACCGACCACCCGGCCGACTCCGACCAGCTGATCCACCTGCCGGACGCGGCCGCGCTGCCCGAGGACACTCCGGGCCGCGGCTACCTGCGGCGGCCGGACGGCGGTGTCACCGCCTTCCAGGCCGCCCGGGTCAGCGGCCGGATCCCCCGCACGTCGACCCTGCGGCCGACCGTGGTGGCGATCGACCCGATGCAGCTCGGCGCCCCGCCGACCCGCCGGCCCGTCCGGGAGCTGGGCAACGGGCCGACCGACCTGGCGCTGCTGGCCAGCGCGCTGCAGCGGGCCGCGGCCTCCGGCTGATCCGGCGCCGGCCCGGCCTGCCGCCCGCCCGCCGCCGCGCGGGCGGCCCCGGCATGTCCCGGCCCCGACGACCGGCCCGGTCCCGCACGGTGCCCGTCGCAGAAC
>NZ_JBHWBW010000755.1:0-2124 GCF_042735675.1 Kitasatospora sp. NPDC059571 | reverse complement strand
GGATTCCGGCGCCCCACGGCGTTCTGCTGCTCGGGCACGTCACGGTACGTCGGCGAACCTCCCCCGAGGACACGGCCGCCGTCCGCCATACCCCGGACAGGAGGCCGGGGTCTCGCGTGCGGGACGGATGGTGGATCGAGCGCTTGCGCTACTTGGGCGGCTTCTTGCCGGCCACGCCCAGGTAGACCTGGAGGGCGAGGTTCGGCTTGAGGTCCTTGACCTTGACGCCCCAGGAGGTGAACGCCTTCTGGTGCTCGGCCGCTGCGGCCAGCAGCGACACCAGGGCGCCCGCCACCGCGGCCGGCTCGATCGTCTTGTCGGTCTTGCCCTGGTTCGATCGGACGGCCTCGGTGAGCGGTCCGACGACCGAGTTGAGGACCTTCATCCGGATCTTGAAGAACCGCTTGTCCCCCTCGGCTGCACCGAGAGTCACGACGCGAAGAATGGCGTCGTTCTTGCGCCAGAAGGCGAGGAATCCGTCCACCAGATCTTCCGAAGTGGCGGCGCCGGTCTTTCCCGCCCAGGACTTTCCTTCGACGAGCTCTTTGAGCCCGCCGCTGTCCTCGGCCATTTCCTCGGCGATCTCGAGGACAGCGCCCTCGACATCCGGGAAGTACTGGTAGAAGGTCGCGGGGGAGGTACCCGCCATACGGGCGACGTCGATGACCTTGACGTCCCGGTAAGGCGACGTGCTGAGCATCTCGCGGAGGCAGTCGAGCAGCTTCTGCCGCGTCTCCTGTCCGCGTCGCCCGGCGACGCGACCGTCGACGGTGCGAACTTGTCCTGTCATGCCGTCAGCTTACCGCGGCACGATCTTGGCGCGATTCGGTGATGCGACAATTACGCCGCCCGGGGTGGTAATGGAAGAGTGTTGTCGGAGGCCCGTCGAATTTCCGGGGACGGATCTCGCGCCCCCCCGTGCACTGATGACCCCACAGCGTGACGACCGGTCGGCTGAGGGGTGGTCGGATGACGTTCGGTGATCACCGGGTGGGCCGTCAGGGCGGCCCGCCGCCCGCCGTTCGAGCCGTTGTTCGGGGGTGGGAGGGCGCCGGGCCGGGCACGCCGTCGGTGCGGCACGGGCGGGGGAGATTGGATCCCGGGCGGCGGGCGTTGGAGAATCGGGGTCGTCGCGCCCCGCACGGGGACGGCAGGACGGGGAGGTGGCAGCTCAGTGGACCAGCTGACGGCGCACGATCCAAGGCGGATCGGGCCCTTCGAGGTGCTGGGACGGCTCGGCGCGGGCGGAATGGGACTGGTCTACCTGGCGCGGTCCGCATCCGGCCGCCGGGTCGCCATCAAGACCGTGCGCACCGAACTGGCCGAGGACGACCTCTTCCGGGTCCGCTTCGCCCGTGAGATCGCCGCCGCCAAGACGGTCGGCGGCTTCTACACCGCCGCCGTGGTCGACGCCGACGCCGACGCCCGGGTGCCGTGGCTCGCCACCGCCTACGTGCCCGCGCCCTCCCTGGAGGACCTCGTCAACCACTGCGGGCCGCTGCCGGTCGACGCGGTGCGCTGGCTGGTGGCCGGCATCGCCGAGGCGCTGCAGTCCATCCACGCCGCCGGGCTGGTCCACCGCGACCTCAAGCCGTCCAACGTGCTGGTCGTCGAGGACGGCCCGCGGGTGATCGACTTCGGCATCGCGGCCGGCGTCTCGCACACCCGCCTCACCATGACCAACGTGGCGGTCGGCACCCCCGCCTACATGTCGCCGGAGCAGGCCCGGGACAGCCGCAGCGTCACCGGCGCCAGCGACGTCTTCTCGCTCGGCTCGCTGCTGGTCTTCTGCGGCACCGGCCACCCGCCGTACCGGGGCGCCAACCCGGTCGAGACGGTCTTCCAGCTCCTGCGCGAGCAGCCCGACCTCTCCGGCCTGCCGGTGGAGCTGGTCGACCTCGTCCGGGCCTGCATGCGGCCCGCGCCCGAGCACCGCCCGACCCCGGCGCAGATCCAGGCCGAACTGGCCCCGCACCTGTTCTCCCGGGACGACGCGCTCGGCGACGCCGGCGACTGGCTGCCCCCGAGCGCCCTGGAACTGATCGAGCGCAAGCGCGGCCGGCGCCCGGCCCCGCCGGTCGCCCCGCAGCCGCCCGTCGCGCCGCCGGTGCCCGCCCCCGTGCC
>NZ_JBHWBW010000754.1:0-2174 GCF_042735675.1 Kitasatospora sp. NPDC059571 | reverse complement strand
TGACTCCCTACTCTCATCCGTGGGTGGCGCGCGCGCGGGGGCTCGCCGCCCCCCCCCCGCGCTCCCCGGCGCCCTCGGGGCTATCGCAGGTCGAGCATGGCCGACATCGCGGCGACCGCCGACGGCGCCACTCTGTAGTACACCCAGGTCCCGCGGCGCTCGCTGGTCAGCAGGCCGGCCTCGCGGAGCTTCTTCAGATGATGGGAGACCGTGGGCTGCGAGACGCCGACGTCCTGGATGTCGCACACGCACGCCTCGCCGCCCTCGTGCGAGGCGACCCGGGAGAACAGCCGCAGGCGCACCGGGTCGGACAGTGCCTTGAACATCGCGGCCATCCGCACCGAGTCCGGCTCGGACAGGGGGGCGGCGGTCAGCGGAGGGCAGCACGGCACGGCCTCGGCGGACAGCACCGGCAGCTCCAACGCCTCAAGTTTCGACATGTGTCTATGTTGACATCCATCAATGCGCGGGGCAAGCTCAGGACATCGACACATGTCGAAACAAGGCCCACCCGAGGAGCCGCACCATGACCGACACCGACCCCACCACCCCCGCGGCCAGCACCGGCTGCTGCAGCCCCACCGCCACCGAGCACCCCGCCACCAGCACACAGGACACCCCGTGCTGCGGCACCACCCACGACGCCGCGCAGGCCGACAGCTGCTGCGCCCCCGCGGCCAAGGCCGAGGCCCGCGCCACCGGCGCCGGCTGCTGCTGACCCCCCACCACCCTCACGCCTCCCACCCGGAGATCCCGAAGATGAGCGAGAACACCACCACCGCCGACCTGCCCGTCGTCGTCATCGGCGCCGGCCCGATCGGCCTGGCCGCCGCCGCCCGCCTGATCGAACGCGGAATGCAGCCCCTCGTGCTGGAGGCCGGGCCCCGTGCGGCATCGGCGGTCCGCGAGTGGAGCCACGTGCGGCTGTTCTCGCCGTGGGCCGAGGTCGTCGACCCCGCCGCCGAGAAACTGCTGGCCCCCACCGGCTGGACCCGCCCCGACGGAGCCGCCTATCCGTCCGGCGGCGACTGGGCCGACCAGTACCTCCAGCTCCTCGCCGACGTCCTCGGCGACCGGGTGCGCTACCACGCCCGGGTGACCGGTGTGGCCAGGGCCGGGCGCGACCGCATCGTCGACTCCGGCCGCACCGAGCAGCCCTTCACCGTCCACGTCACCCGCGCCGACGGATCCGAGGGACGCATCCTCGCCCGCGCCGTCGTCGACGCCTCCGGCACCTGGTCCACCCCCAACCCGCTCGGCGCCAACGGCCTCCCCGCCATCGGTGAGCGCGCCGCGGGCGGCCGCATCGCCTACCGCGTCCCCGACCTCACCGACCCGGCCGTCCGCGAGCGGTACGCGGGCAGGCGCACCGCCGTGGTCGGCACCGGCGCCTCCGCGTTCACCGCTCTGGCCCACCTCGCCGACCTGGCCGAGCGGGAGAGCGGGACACACGCGGTGTGGGTCCTGCGGCGCGGCATCAACGGCTCCACGTACGGCGGCGGCGAAGCCGACCAACTGCCCGCCCGTGGCGCGCTCGGCCTGCGCGCCAAGGCCGCCGTCGAGGACGGCCGCGCCTCCGCGCTCACCGGCTTCCGCACCGCCGCCGTCGAGCCCGACGGCGACAGGCTCGTCCTGGTCGCCGAGGACGGGCGCCGCAGCGAGCCGGTGGACCAGGTCGTCGTCCTGACCGGCCTGCGCCCCGACCTGTCGTTCCTCTCCGAGATCCGCCTCGGCCTCGACGATCGCCTCCAGGCCCCGACCGCCCTCGCCCCGCTCATCGACCCCAATCAGCACTCCTGCGGCACCGTCTACCCGCACGGCGCCGGTGAGCTCGCCCACCCCGAGGGGGGCGTCTACCTGGTCGGCATGAAGTCCTACGGCCGCGCCCCCACCTTCCTCGCCATGACCGGCTACGAGCAGGTCCGCTCGGTCGCCGCCGCACTCGCCGGCGACCACCAGGCGGCCGCCCGCGTCGAACTCACCCTCCCCGAGACCGGTGTCTGCGGCGGAGCCGGCCTCTTCGACGAACCCGACACCACCCGGAACGGCGGCGGAGGCTGCTGCTCGGCCCCGGCCGCACCCCAGCTCATCACCCTCGGCGCCCGCGCGACCGAAGCCTCGTCGTGCTCCACCAACGGCGGCTGCTGACCCTTCCCGTGCCCGCCCCTCGGACC
>NZ_JBHWBW010000753.1:0-2174 GCF_042735675.1 Kitasatospora sp. NPDC059571 | reverse complement strand
GGCCGGTGCGGGATGAAGAGGGCGCACACCCCGCCGAGGACGACCACCGAGACTCCCACCCAGACCGCCGGGTGGAGTCCGCGGACGAAGCCGGCCGGGTCGGCCGTGCTGCCGTGCGCCAGGAAGACGCTGCTCAGCACGGCGATCCCGAGCGCACCGCCGATCTCGCGGACGGTCGAGTTGGCGCCGGAGGCCTTGCCGCGGTGCTCCGGCCCGACCGCGGCGAGCACCACGGAGGCGGCCGGCGCGATCGCGAAGCCCATCCCGGCCCCGGCCAGGACCATCGCGCCGACCATCCGCACGTACGGGGTGTCGGTGCCGGCCACCAGGTTGATCCAGGCCAGGCCGGCGGCCTGGAGGAACAGGCCGAGGGCCATCAGCCGGCCGCCGCCGACCCGGTCGGTCAGCGCTCCCGCGACGGGGGCGATGAACATCGGCATCAGCGTCCAGGCCAGCGTCAGCACACCGGCCTGGAGCGGGGAGCGGGCCGGGGCGATCTGGAGGTACTGGGCGAGGAAGAAGATCGACCCGAACACCCCGAAGTACATCGCGGCGGAGACCACGTTGGTGAGGGTGAACGCCCGGATCCGGTAGAAGCCGAGCGGCAGCAGCGGGTGCTCGACGCGGCGCTCCCAGCCGACGAAGGCGGCCAGCAGTGCGGCACCGGCGGTGAAGGCGCCGAGGATGCGGGCGGAGGTCCAGCCGTCGGCGCTGCCGTTGACGATGGCCCAGACCACGGCCAGCAGTCCGGCCGCGGCCAGCAGCATCCCGCCCAGGTCGAGCCCGGCCCGCTCGCCGCGGCTCTCGCGCAGCACCCGGAGCACCAGCGGGACGGCGAGCAGGCCGACCGGCACGTTGATCCAGAAGATCCACTCCCAGGCGAGGCCCTCGACCACCGCGCCGCCGACCACCGGGCCGAGCGCCACCGCAAGGCCGCTGACGGCGCCCCACAGGCCGATCGCCAGGCTGCGCATCCGCTCGGGGACGGCCTGCGAGAGCAGGGTGAGGGAGAGCGGCATGACCGCGGCCGCGCCGAAGCCCTGGACGGTGCGGGCCGCGATCAGCTCGCCGCTGCTGCCGGCCAGGCCGCAGGCGGCGGAGGCGAGGGTGAAGACCACGATGCCGGCGACGAAGATCCGGCGCCAGCCGAACCGGTCGCCGAGTGCGGCACCGATCAGCAGCAGGCAGGAGAAGCTCAGGACGTAGGCGTTGACGAACCACTGGAGGTCCCTGGTGTCGGCCTTCAGGTCGACGGCCAGGGTGTGCAGGGCGGTGGAGACCACGAGGTTGTCGAGCGCCACCATGAACATCGGGACGCTGCAGGCGACGATCGACAGCCAGAGCGGGACGGGGCGGTCGCGGTTCGGGGACATGGCGGAGGACCTCTCGGAGCGGCTTCGGCAGGGCAGGTCGGGCCCGTCCGCGGACGGGGCGCGCCGGCGGACGGAATCCGGCGGCACGGCAGGGGGATCCCGCGCGGGGCTCGCGGGGGCCACCGGCTCAGGGGCGGGGTGCGGCCCGGGCGAGCCGCTGCCGGGCCTCGTCCCAGGGGATCGGCAATTCCTCCGCCGGGACCTCCCAGAGGGTGAAGACCGATTCGGCGGCGGCGGGCCGGAGCGCGGCCATGATGCCGCGGTGCGGCTCGGCCGCGGCGTACCCGCGCAGGGCCTCCCGGCTCTCCCAGGCGGAGACCGTCCAGAAGGTGCGCCTCAGCGGCTGGACGGCGATCGAGAGTCCGAGGGCGCCCGGGGCGGTGCGGGCCTGGCGGCGCGCGGCGAGCGAGGCGCGCAGGAAGCGCGGCAGGTCGGCGGGTGAGCGGACGACCAGGCGGGAGGCCATCACCACCGCGCGGCTGCCCGCCCGGGGCGATGCGACGGTCGTCCAGCGGAGTTCGGGCATGGGTGGGGCCTTCCTCGGTCGCGGTCCGCGGCGGCACGGCCGGGCCCGCCCACGGAACGGATAGTGGAACCTGACGCTATCCACTATAGAGAGTGGCACTCTCCACTGCTAGTCAGTTTCGGCACCCGGGCCCGGACATGCGGAAGGGGGGGGGGGGGGGGCTGGCTGGCCGCCCCCACCCCCCGCACCCCCACCGCGGCCCCCGGCCCGCCCCCCCCCCCACGCCGCACCGCCCAGCCGGCCGGCGGGGCCGCCGCCGGCGCCCGCACCCCGCC
>NZ_JBHWBW010000752.1:1754-2180 GCF_042735675.1 Kitasatospora sp. NPDC059571 | reverse complement strand
GGCTCCGAGCTGGCCGGCCGGCTGTCGGCCCAATCGGCCGCGGACCGGGAGCAGACCCTGCTGGACCTGGTCCGCGCCCGGATCGCCGCCGTCCTCGGCTACGCCGACGCGGGCGAGGTCGACGCCGGCCGGGCGTTCAAGGAGCTCGGCTTCGACTCACTGACCTCCGTCGAACTGCGCAACCAGCTCAACGGCGCGACCGGTCTGCGGCTGCCCGCGACTTTGGTCTTCGACTACCCGACCCCGGCCGCCCTCGCCGCCTTCCTGCTCACCGAACTCCTCGCCGACCTGATCGGCGAGGACGCGGAGCCAGCGGCCGCCGTCCCGGTCGTGGGGGGGGGGGGGGGGCGGGAGGGGGGGGGGGGGCCGCGGTGCCAGGAGGGGGCGGCGGGGGGGGGGCGCGCCGGAGCGGGGCGGGGTGTGTGT
>NZ_JBHWBW010000752.1:0-1744 GCF_042735675.1 Kitasatospora sp. NPDC059571 | reverse complement strand
CTGACCGGCGCGGCCGCGGCGCCCGCGGCCGCCGGCCCGGTCGGGCGCGCCGATGCCGATCCGATCGCGATCGTCGGCATGGCCTGCCGATTCCCGGGCGGCATCGGCTCGCCGGAGGACCTGTGGCGGTTGGTCTCGGAGGGCCGGGACGCGGTCTCCGGCTTCCCGTCCGGCCGCGGCTGGGACCTCGAGAACCTCTACCACCCGGACCCGGACCACCAGGGCACCTCGTACGCCCGCGAGGGCGGCTTCCTGCACGACGCGGGCCTGTTCGACCCGGCGTTCTTCGGGATCTCGCCGCGTGAGGCGGTCGCCATGGACCCGCAGCAGCGCCTCCTGCTGGAGACCTCCTGGGAGGCGTTCGAGCGCGCGGGCATCGACCCGGCGACGCTGCGCGGCAGCCGGACCGGTGTCTTCGCCGGCGTGATGTACCACGACTACACCAGCAATCTGGGTGAACTCCCGGACGGCGTCGAGGGATACCTCGGCACCGGCAACTCCGGAAGCATCGCCTCCGGTCGGGTCGCCTACACCTTCGGCCTGGAGGGGCCGGCCGTCACCGTCGACACGGCCTGCTCCTCCTCGCTGGTCGCGCTCCACCTGGCGATCCAGGCGCTGCGCAGCGGCGAGTGCACCATGGCGCTGGCCGGCGGCGTCACCGTCATGGGCACGCCCGAGACCTTCGTCGACTTCAGCCGCCAGCGCGGCCTCTCGCCCGACGGGCGGTGCAAGTCGTTCGCCGCCGCTGCCGACGGCACCGGCTGGGGCGAGGGCGTCGGACTGCTGCTGGTCGAACGGCTCTCCGACGCCCGTCGCAACGGCCACCAGGTACTGGCGATCGTCCGCGGCTCCGCCGTCAACCAGGACGGCGCCTCCAACGGCCTCACCGCGCCGAACGGACCCTCCCAGCAGCGCGTGATCCGGCAGGCCCTGGCCGCCGCCGGGCTGACGGGCGACCAGGTGGACGCGGTGGAGGCGCACGGCACCGGTACGACCCTCGGCGACCCGATCGAGGCGCAGGCGCTGCTCGCCACCTACGGCCAGGCCCACACCGGGGAACTCCCGCTCTGGCTGGGCTCGGTGAAGTCGAACCTCGGCCACACCCAGGCCGCCGCCGGTGCGGCGGGCATCATCAAGATGGTGATGGCGATGCGGCACGGGACGTTGCCGCCGACCCTGCACGTGGACGAGCCCTCGCCCGACGTCGACTGGACGGCCGGCGCGGTCGAACTGCTCACCGAGGCCCGCGCCTGGCCCACGACCGGACGGCCCCGCCGCGCCGCCGTCTCCTCGTTTGGCATCAGCGGTACCAACGCCCACACCATCCTCGAGGAGCCGCCGAGCGACCTTCGGGCACCGCAGGGCCTTCCCGCAGAGCGCCGGGCACCGGTGCTGCCGTGGCTGCTTTCGGCCCGCGGGGAGGAGGCGCTGCGCGCACAGGCCGAGCGGCTGGCGGCGCTGGTCGAGGGGACGGCCGATCTCGAACTCGCCGATGTGGCCAACACCTTGGCGACCGGCCGGGCCGTCCTCGAACGGCGCGCCGCAGTGGTCGGCGAGGACCGGGCAGCCGTGCTCCGTGCGCTGCGGGCTCTGGCGGGGGGCGAGCAGGCACCGGGCCTGGTCCAGGGCGCAGCCGTCTCCGGCCGGCTCGCCTTCCTGTTCACCGGCCAGGGCAGCCAGCGGGCCGGGATGGGCGAGGAGTTGTACGCGGCCCACGCTGTGTTCGCTGCGGCTTTCGACGAGG
>NZ_JBHWBW010000751.1:0-2187 GCF_042735675.1 Kitasatospora sp. NPDC059571 | reverse complement strand
ACCGGCGCCGCGCGCGCCCCGCCCGCCCCCCCCCCCCGCAACAATATCGTTGATGATCGATGAATGACCTGGTGATGACGCTGCCCGCCGACGATGCCGAGAAGTACGCGGCGTGGTTCAAGGCGCTGGCGGATCCGACCCGCATCCGACTGCTGCACCTGCTGGCCGCGCACGGCAGGCCGATGAGCGTGGGCGAGCTCGTCACCCGGGCCGGGGTCGGGCAGTCCACCGTCTCCCACCATCTGAAGATCCTCGCCGACGCCCGGTTCGTCCTGGCCGAGCGCAGCGGCACCTCCACCCTGCACACCGTCAACCGGGCCTGCCTGACCGCGTTCCCGGCGGCGGTGCAGGCGATCCTCGGCGAGGCCGGCAGGCGGCCCCCGGCATCCGAGGTGGCGATCGCCCCGATGCGTGCGGAGCACGCCGGGCAGGTGCTGGAGATCTACCGGGCGGGCATCGAGGAGGGGAACGCCACCTTCGAGACGTCGCCCCCTACCTGGGAGGCGTTCGACGCTGCGAAGCTGCCCGCACACCGGTACGTCGCGCTCGGCGGTGACGGCAGCGTCCTCGGGTGGGTCGCGGCGAGCGGTGTCTCCGACCGGTGCGCGTACGCGGGTGTCGTCGAGCACTCCGTCTACGTCCACCCCGGCGCCCGCGGCCGCGGCATCGCGGGCCGGCTCCTGGATGCGCTGGTGGAGTCCACGGAGGGTGCGGGGATCTGGACGATCCAGTCCGGAGTGTTCCCGGAGAACACCGCGAGTCTCGCCGTCCATGCCAGGGCCGGGTTCCGGGTGATCGGCACCCGCGAGCGCATCGGCCGCCACCACGGCGTGTGGCGGGACACCGTCCTGATCGAGCGCCGCAGCCCCGCCGTCGGCTGACGTCCCGGGCCTCCGGCGAGGGGCGGCCGTCCTGCTCCGGCCCCGGGGACACATCGGCGGCGCGGGAGGAGTTGGCGGACGCGTCCGGGTCCGGGTCCGGGTCCGGGTCCGGGTCCGGGTCCGTCAACTGTCGTCGGTGAGGGTGAGCTGGCGCCGGTGGAAGTCGAAGTGCAGGGCGGGGTACCGGTAGAGGTCGGCGAGCGTCATGCGGTCCTGGAAGAAGGGGTCCCAGCGGACGGGGAAGTGCATGCCGAGGGCCAGGTCGGCCACTGTCTCGCGGTCCAGCCGGCGGTGCAGGGACGCAATGAACCGGTCGAGGAGGGCGAGCTGGCGCGAGGGCCGAAGGACGCGGACCGCCAAGCGGGGCCCGAGGTAGTTGACGGCGTCGAACGGCGTGGTCGCAGCGTCGAGGATCCGCGCGAAGAGGCGGCCGGCGCTGCGGGGCAGCCGCCCGAAGGTGCGCACCAGCGGCATCAGTACCCGGGTGATGATGTAGCCGAACAGCATGTGGAAGAGCAACTGCTCGTTGGTCCACCGGGTGCCGCTGGTCGGGCCGGCCAGGTCGGCCGGCCCGGCGGAGGCGACGAGGCGGTGAAACTCCTCGCGGACTCGGTCGAGTTCGGCGTGCACCTCGCTGCGGTCGAACGGCGCCTTGCCGGACATCCCGGCCCCTCCCCCGTGCTCCCCCGGATCCGGGCCATCCGGCCGGGACCTGCATGATGCCCGGTTCCTCACCGACCGACTCGTGGGCCGTCAGAGCAGGGTACGGATCTCCTCGACGGCGGCCCGGGCGGTGCGGCCGACGCCGATGAGGGTGGCGGACGCGGGCCCGGTCCAGTCGCCGTGGCCGAGGAGGTGGATCCGCGGGTCGGCCTGCACCCTGGTGCCGATGGTGGGGATCCGGCCTCGGTCGCCGGCGCGCAGGCCGAGCGGGGCGAGGTGTGCAAGGGCCGGGCGGAAGCCCGTGCACCAGATGACGGTGTCGGCCGGCCATACTTCTCCGCCGGCCCATCGCGGGCCCGCGGGGGTGAGTTCCTCGAACATGGGGTGGTCGGCGAGCAGTCCGGCGTCGCGGACGGCGCGGACGGGCGCGGTGGCGACGATGTCGCCGAGGTCGGAGATCCGCGGACCGCCGCCCTGGACGCGGCGGGTGGCGATCTCGAACAGGGCGCGGCCGTCGATCTCGTCCGGGAGGAAACGGGCCGGGCGCCGGGTGGCCCAGCGCACCGCGGCGGCGATGGGGGCGCCCCCCGCCGAAGGCCGGGGGACGGGGAGGTGGGCGGCGAGCTGCGCCCCGGCGTTTGCG
>NZ_JBHWBW010000750.1:0-2190 GCF_042735675.1 Kitasatospora sp. NPDC059571 | reverse complement strand
CCCCGCCGGTCCGGATCCTGGACGGGTCCGTACCGGCTGACTGTTTCAGGCGTATTTCGATCTCCCCTGATCTGCGGATTTCTTGTCGTGACCACTGTCATATGTCCGAGTTGATGACGTAGCCTCTCGACGGTGCGTAGGGTTCCGACAGCTCGGTGTGGCAGCCCCGACCGCGTGCAATGCCGGGCCGATGCCGCCGAACTCGCATGGTGGGGGAGGTTTCCGGATGGGGTCGCAGCAACCGCAGCACGCCGGTCGGCTCAGACTGGTCGGACGGCGTGACGCCGGTCCGGGGAACGGCCGACCTCGGCCGGCCGCCGCACCGTTGCCCGCGCAAGGACAGGCCGCACCGCCACCGCAGCCCCCGGGCCTGCCGCCCGAGCAGCCTTCGGCCGCCGCGCCGGCCGGGAGCCTCGGCTTCGCCGAGGTGCTGAACGCGGCGATCGAGAGCAGCGGCCTCAGCCTGGACCGCAACAGGGCCGCCCTCGCCCAACAGGGCGTCAGGGTCAGCGTCACCACGCTCAGTTACTGGCGCCGGGGTCGCAGCCAGCCGGAGCGCGCCGCCTCGCTGCGGGCCGTGCACCTGCTGGAGGAGCTGCTCGGCCTGCGCCGCACCACGCTCACCGCACTCCTCGGGCCGCCCCGGCCGCGCGGCCGCTGGGTCGCGCCGACCACCCACGACGCCCTGCGGGTGGAGCAGGTCTGGCCGGGCGAGGAGGAGATCGCGGAGCTCTTCGTCGAGCTGGACGCGCCGCCCACCGGTGAGCTGGAGCGGCTGTCCATCCACGACTCGTACTTCGTCGACGCCCGTCGGCGCGGCCATCTGCTCCGGATGCGCCAGGTCGTCCGGGCCACCGTCGGCGGGGTGGCCCGCTGCGTGGTGGTCCACAAGGCCGACGACGGCGCGATCGGCTGCCCGGAGATCACCTCCGTCCGGCACGCCCGGCTCGGCCGGGTCCGGCGCCGCCCGGACAGCGGGCTGCTGGTGGCCGAGCTCCTGCTGGACCGCCCGCTGGCGCTCGGCGACTCCACCGTCCTGGAGTACGAGGTGACCGTCCCCGACACCGGGCCGACCACCGACTACGGCCGGTTCTTCGCGGTGCCCGTGCGCGAGTACGTGCTGCAGGTGCACTTCGACCCCGGCGCGGTGCCCGCACAGTGCGAGCGCTTCGACCGGGAGCCCGGCGCCGAGGTGGACCGCAAGCGCGAGCAGCTGTGGATCGGCGCCTCGGCCAGCGCCCACGTGCTCGCAGCCGACCAGCTGCCGGGCCAGGTCGGGATCAGGTGGCAGTGGGAGTGACCCCGGCGGCCCGGCCGTCGCCAACCTAACCACTACAAGTCCTCATACCGGTTGCATCTCCGATCACCTAACCCTTACTGTCTTCAGTACTGGTTAGACGATCGGAGTGATGCCCTGTGTCCACCGTCCTCGCACCGCCCACCCTGCGCACCGGCCACGTCGGCCTCAACGTGACGGACCTCGACCGGTCGGTGGCCTTCTACCGCCGCCTGCTCGGACTGGAGGTCGCGGGCGGGGGAACGGACCCGGACCGCCGCTTCGCCCTGCTGGGGAAGGACGGCACCCTGATGCTCACCCTCTGGCAGCAGAGCTCGGGCAGCTTCGCCACCGCCGCCCCCGGGCTGCACCACCTGTCCTTCCAGGTGGACACCGTGGACGAGGTCCGCGCCGCGGAGGCCGTCCTGCGGGAGCTGGGCGCCGACTTCACGCACGACGGCGTCGTCCCGCACCGCGAGGGCGGCGACTCCGGCGGGATCTTCTTCACCGACCCGGACGGCATCCGGCTGGAGGTCTTCACCGCCGCCGGGGTCGCCGCCACCGGCGCCGAGGCCCCGGACACCACCGCGCCGACCTGCGGTTTCTTCTAGACCGCGACACGGAGAAGGAGGCCGCGATGTACCACGCCGGCGAACGGGCCGTGCAGCAGCGGGCCGGGCTGCGCGAGCGCGCCGAGCACACCGGGCGCTCGATCGGCGCCACCATCCCGCCGGTCGCGGCCCGCTTCCTGACCGAGCGGCGCACCCTGGTGGTCGGCGCGGCCGACGGCGACGACCGGCTCTGGGCGACCCAGCTGGCCGGGGCGGGCGGGTTGCTGCGGGCCGAGGGGGAGCGCTCGCGGGGGGTGGCCCCCCCCCCGGGCGGCGGGGTCGCCCCCGCCCTCGCCCCCGGCC
>NZ_JBHWBW010000749.1:0-2198 GCF_042735675.1 Kitasatospora sp. NPDC059571 | reverse complement strand
CTCCCGGGCCGTCGTCGTTCCCGGGGCGCTTGACAACACCGTCACGCGATATATCGTGTTCTCAAGGGAACGCGATACATCGCGAAACGGGAGACGGGGACATCATGGGTGAGTGGACGGTCGACGGGCCCGAGAAGATCAGCTTCGACGAGCCGGTGGACGCCCTGCACGTGCGGATCGTCGGCGGCGCGGTGAACGTGGTCGCCACCGAGGGCCCGGCGCGGCTGGAGGTCGGCGCGATCGAGGGCGAGCCGCTGCTGGTCACGCTGGCCGACGGCGTGCTGACGGTGGCCTACAAGGACCTGAGCTGGGGGGAGTTCACCGAGACGGTGAAGTCCGTGCAGTCGGTCAAGTACTTCTTCGCCTCGCTGCGCCGCAAGCGGCGGGCGCAGGTGTCGCTCGCGGTGCCGGCCGGCGCCGAGGTGCGGATCGGGACGGTCTCGGCGGACGCCACCGTCTCCGGTATCACCGGCCCGGTCGCGGTGCACGGCGCCAGCGGCGCGACCACCCTGGTGGACCTCGCCGGCCGGATCCAGGCCAACACCGTCTCCGGCGACATCGACGCCCAGTCGGTCTCCGGCGAGCTCAAGGTCAACTCGGTCTCCGGCGGGCTCACCGTGGTCGCCGGCACGGCCGAGACGGTGCAGGCCAACTCGGTCAGCGGCGCGGTCACCCTCGACCTCGACGTGCGCACCCCCAGCGACATCAAGGTCACCACCGTCAGCGGCCCGGTCGGCATCCGGCTGCCCTCGGTGGCCGACGCCCGGGTCGAGGCCGGCACCACCTCCGGCGACCTGAGCAGCACCTTCGCCGAGCTGACGGTCGGCGGCAGCTGGGGCGCCAAGCGGCTGTCCGGCCAGCTCGGCAGCGGCGCCGGCCGCCTCCAGGTCACCACCGTCTCCGGCGCGGTCACCCTGCTGCACCGGCCCGACACCGGCGACGAGGGCCCCGTCCTGGTCAAGGAGCTCCCCGCCGGGCCCGACCTCACCAAGGAGGCGTGAGATGAGCCCGGTGTTCGGCCACGGCCGGCTGCGGCTGTACCTGCTGAAGCTGCTGGACGAGTCCCCGCGCCACGGGTACGAGGTGATCCGGCTGCTGGAGGAGCGCTTCCAGGGGCTGTACGCGCCCTCGGCCGGCACGGTCTACCCGCGGCTGGCCAAGCTGGAGAAGGAGGGGCTGGTCAGCCACAGCACGGAGGGCGGCCGCAAGGTCTACCGGCTCACCGACGCCGGGCGCCGGGAGCTGGCGGACCGCCAGGGCGAGCTCGCCGAGCTGGAGGTGGAGATCCGCGAATCGGTCACCCAGCTCGCCGGGGCGATCCGCGAGGACGTCCGGGACTCCGCCAAGGACCTGCGCGAGGAGATGTGGAGCGCCGCCCGCGAGGCGCCGCGGCCGCAGCCGGGCCCCGGCGGCGACCCGTGGGCGGGGCCCTGGGGCGACAAGGAGGCCTGGCAGCGGGCCAAGGCCGAGTACGAGCGCTTCAAGGTGCAGGCCAAGGAGCAGGCCAAGCGCGCCAAGGAGCAGGAGAAGGCCGCCAAGGCCCAGGCCAAGGCGGCCGAGGAGGAGGCCCGGCGGCTGCGCGAGCAGTCGAGGGCCGCCCGCACCGCCGCCCAGCAGGAGGCGCTGCGGATCAAGCGCCGGGTGGAGGAGCAGGTCCGTACGCACAGCGCCAAGGGCGACTGGTCCACCGGCCTCGCCGAGGGGCTGGCCGAGCTGACCCGCAGCCTCGGCGGGCTCGCCGACGCCGCGAAGTGGGGCCAGCACGCCCCGGCCGAGGAGGCCCCGGACACCCCGGGCACTCCGGACACCCGGGTCACCCGGATCGACCTGGACAAGGACGACGCCCCGGCCGGCGCCGGCGACGGCGCCGCCGCCGAACTCCCGGACTGGGCCCGCACCGACCCGGCGGGCGAGCCGGCCCGCGAGCTGGAGCGGCTGCTCGACCGCTTCCGCGACCACGTCCGCGACGCCGCCCGCGACCGCGGAGTGACCCCGGATCAGCTCGCCCGCGCCCGTACGGCCCTGGCCGACGCGGCCCGCCGGCTCCTCGGCTGAAACGCGCAGCGGTGGGCCCCCGGGGCCCCCGCGCCCCGGGGGCCCCGGGGGGGGGGGGGGTGGGGATAAGGGGGGGGGCCCCCCCCGGACGTGACTCGGTTGCCCGGTGTCCGACCCGATCGAGCCCGTCTCCGCGTTGGGCG
>NZ_JBHWBW010000748.1:0-2199 GCF_042735675.1 Kitasatospora sp. NPDC059571 | reverse complement strand
GTGGGGGGCGCCTTCTTTTATACCCGCCCCCCCCCCCCCCCCGCGCGGGCGGGCGGCCCCGCCCGGGCCCGGGCGGCGGGGCTGAACCGGGACGACGTCCAGGCGCTGGTCGCCGCTGTGGTCGATGAGGAATTCGCGGCCCGCCCGCAGGGCGAGGCCGGTACCGAGGAGGGGAACCGATGAACGGACCGCATCCCACCGGGGCCGCCGGGCAGGGCCCGGCGGCACTGGAGGCCGTCGGGCTGGGCAAGCGCTACCGGCGCGGCTGGGCGCTCAAGAACTGCTCGTTCCGGCTGCCGGCCGGCCGGGTCTGCGCCCTGGTCGGCCCGAACGGCGCCGGCAAGAGCACCCTGATGTCGCTGGCCACCGGCCTGCTCGCGCCCACCGAGGGCACGGCCGAGGTGTTCGGCCGGCCGCTCGACGACCCGGCGCACCGCGCCCGGGTCGGCTTCGTCGCCCAGGACAAGCCGCTCTACCCGGGCCTCACGGTCGCCGAGACGCTCCGGCTCGGCCGGGAGCTCAACCCGCGCTGGGACGGCGCCGCGGCCGAGGCGGTCGTGGCCCAGGGCGAGATACCGCTGAAGGCCCGCGTCGGCTCGCTCTCCGGCGGCCAGCGGACCCGGGTCTGCCTGGCCCTGGCGCTCGGGCGGCAGCCCGACCTGCTCGTCCTGGACGAGCCGATGTCCGACCTGGACCCGCTGGCACGGCACCAGCTGATGGGCCTGCTGATGGCCGAGGCCGCCGAGCGCGGCACCACCGTGCTGATGTCCTCGCACGTGGTGGCCGAGCTCGAGGACGCCTGCGACTACCTGGTGCTGCTGTCCCGCGGCGGGGTGCTGCTCGCCGGGGACATCGAGGAACTGGTCGGCGCCCACCGGCTGCTGGTCGGTTACGACGACGCCGAACAGCCGACACCAGCCGGTCTGGTGGAGCTGCGCCGCACCGGCCGCCAGGTCACCGCGCTGGTCCGCGGGGACTCCCCCGTCCCGGCCGGCTGGCAGCACAGCGACCCCACCCTGGAGGAGATCCTGCTCGCCCACCTGCGCAGCCCCGACACGGCGGCCCTGCTGACCGACGAGGCCCGCCCCGCCCGTACCGCCTCCGCCGCATCGGGGGTGGCCGCATGACCGCCCTCGACACCGCAACCGCCACCGCGCCGGGCGGTGCCGGCGCCGCCCGGTGCAGGTTCGGACCGTCCGGTCTCGGCTGGCTGATGTGGCGCCAGCAGCGCTGGGCCGTCCTGTGCTGGCTGGTCGCGGTGGCGGCCGCCGCGGTCACCTTCCCCGTGCTGCGCAGCGCCATGGCCGACTTCATCGACACCCACCACATCGCGGGCTGCGCGGAGATCAGTCTGGACCCGAAGTGCACGGTCCCGGGGGTCCAGCCGGCGGTGGAGAACTTTCGCGCCAAGTGGTCACCGCTCCTCGCCGGCGTCGGCGCCCTGCTGCTCGCGCTCCCGGCGCTGCTCGGCGTCTTCGTCGCCGCGCCGCTGCTGTCGCGGGAGTACGAGAGCGGCACGTGGCGGCTGGTGCTCGGCCAGTCGGTGAGCCGCCCGCGCTGGGTGGCGGCCAAGCTCGCGGGGGCGGCCCTGCCGGCCGCGCTCGGCTCCGCGGCGCTGATGGCGCTCTACCACTGGATGTGGCTGCCGTCCGCGAACTTCGTCTCCGGAGTGGCCTGGTGCAGCCGCCTGTTCATCGTCTCGGGCGGTCCGGTGCTGGTCGCCACCGTGCTGCTCGCCCTCGCGGTCGGCGCCACCGTCGGCACCCTCGTCCGCCGGGTGGTCCCCTCGATGGCCATCACCCTCGTCGCGGTGGTGACGCTGCAGTACCTGCTGGCGAGCGTGCGGCCGTACCTCGTCCCGTGGCACACCGTGGTCGTCTCCCGCTCCGAACTGCCCAACGACGTCTGGGCCTTCGACCAGGGCTTCCTCGCCGGGGACGGCCGCAGGCTGCCTTACGACTTCTGTGCGAACGCCTCGGACTCGGCGGCCTGCTTCCACGCCGCCGGCGACACCCGGGAGTTCACCGAGCTGCACCGGGCGGCGGACTACTGGCCGCTGCAGGGCGTCGAGTCCGGCATCTGCCTGCTGCTGGCGGCGGCCCTGACGGGCTTCCTGCTCTGGCGGGCCCGCCGCGGGGACTGACGCGCGAGCGGTGGTCGGGCCGTTGCGGCGCCGGTCCCGGACGGATCGTCCCGTCC
>NZ_JBHWBW010000747.1:0-2203 GCF_042735675.1 Kitasatospora sp. NPDC059571 | reverse complement strand
GGTGGGGGGGGCGGTCCGCGGCGCGGGCGGGCGCGCGGGCCCCCCCCCCCCCCCCCCCCGGGCGGGGCTGGGCCGCGCCGGCGGCGGCCGCCCCGTGCGCTGAACCGGTGCCGCCGGCCGGGAGCGGATAGGCTCGTGACCGTCCACACCGACACCGCGGACGCCAGGCGGCCGCGGAGGACGGACGGGAGGACGGCGATGTCCGCTGATCCGACGGCGGCCCGGACGGCCGGTCCGGACGGCTCGGCCGGGACGGGCGGCTACGGGGAGTCCCTGTTCCAGCCGTGGAAACCCGGCGAGGGCGAGCGCATCGACCTGGGTTCGCTGGCGTACGACGGGGTCACCCGGGCCCGGCTGCGGTCGCTCGGGGTCGGCCCGGGCAGCCGCTGCCTCGACGTCGGGGCCGGTACGGGGACCATCGCCCGCTGGCTGGCCGGCGAGGCCGGCGCCGCCGAGGTGCTGGCGGTGGATCGCGACGTCCGCTTCCTGGAGCCGTACGCGGGCGGTGCGTTGCGGACGCTGGCCGCGGACGTCACCGATCCGGGCTTCGATCCGGGCCGGTTCGACCTGGTGCACGCCCGCTTCGTCCTGATGCACCTCCCGGACCACCGGCGGATCATGGCCCGGCTGCGGGACCTGCTGGCGCCCGGCGGGGTACTCGTCCTGGGCGACGCGATCGACCTGACCACCGGTCACGCCCCGGACACGCCGTACCGGCTGGCCATGCGCGCCATGTGGCGGTCGCTGCGGACGACCATCGGCACCGACGTGGGGTGGACCCCGGACTACCCGCGGCTGCTGGCCGACCTCGGCCTGACCGGGGTCGGTGCGGAGGTGCACGTCCCGCCGCTCACCGCGGGCAGCCCGATCGCCGCGTTCTGGGCGGACACCTGGGACCGCAGCCGCGATGCCATGCTCGCCACCGGCCCGGTCGACGCCGCCCGGCTCGCCGAGGCCCGGGCCTCCCTGCTGGACGGCACCACCGCCGACCTCTCCCCCGGCCTGATCACCGCCTGGGGCCGCCGCCCCGCCGCCGACTGAGCCCGCCGGTCGAGCCCGCCCGGTCTCCCGGTGACGTGCCCTGAGCCGGTCAGCCGTGGACGAGTTCGAGGACGGCGATGCCGGTGAGGACGGTGGCGCTGGCGGCCAGGCGGACGTGGCCGAGGCGTTCGCGCAGGACGATCACGCCGATGAGGGCGGCGATGACGATGCTGGTCTCCCGCAGGGCGGCGATGGTGGCCAGGTCTCCGGCGGTCTGCGCCCACACCACCAGGCCGTACGCGGTGAGCGAGATGACGCCGCCGAGGATGCCCGTCCGCCGGGCGGCGGGGGAGGCGGTCCACAGCCCGCGGCCGCGCAGGGCGGCGGCGACGGTCAGCATCAGGACGCCCTGGGCGACGAACATCCAGGCGATGTAACCGCTCGCGACGCCGGCCCGGCGGACCCCCACGCCGTCCACCACGGTGTACCCCGCGATCAGCACGCCGGTGCCCACGGCCGTTGCCAGTGCGGGCAGTTGGGCACGGCCGGGCAGGCCGCCGCCGAACGCGAGGCCGGCCAGCCCGAGGGAGATGACCACGATGCCGAGCAGCCGGGCGCCGTGCAGCGGCATGCCGAGGACGGTCGCCGCGAGGAGGGCCACCACCATCGGCGAGGTGCCGCGGGCGAGCGGGTACATCTGCCCGAAGTCGCCCAGCCGGTAGGCGCGGACGAGCAGCAGTTGATAGCAGGTCTGCAGCACGGCGGAGGCGGCCAGGCACGGCCAGGCCGCGCGGTCCGGCAGGGGCGCCGCACAGGCGAGCAGCGCGCCGCAGGCCACGAACGCCGTGTTCATCAGGGCGAAGCCGGCGAGCTTGTCGGCCATTCCGTGCGCCAGGGCGTTCCACACCGCGTGCAGCAGTGCTGCGGCCAGGACCACCAACGGCACTGCTTCCGGAGTCACCGACGCCCCCCACCCGTCCAAAGTTGTCTGTACAACATTGAACACGCAGGCCCGTGCGGGCGTCAATCGGAATCCACTCCTCCACCGGCCGGCCCGGCCGCGGGCCGGAAGCGGCTCGGGCCCCCCCCGCCGGGGCGCGGGGGGGCGGACCCCGGCGCGCCCCCGCCCCCCGGGGGGCCCGGGCTCCCGGGGCGCGCGCGCCCCCGCCCCGGTGTTGCGGGTGCTCACCCCCAACCCCGGCCGGGTGGAGCAGCGGATGGT
>NZ_JBHWBW010000746.1:0-2225 GCF_042735675.1 Kitasatospora sp. NPDC059571 | reverse complement strand
GGGGGGGGGGGGGGGGGCGCCGCGCCGCGGGGGGGCGCCCTCCACGGGCACCTCCGGGCGGGGGCCCGCACGGTGCTCGACCTCGCCTGCGGCACGGGCATCGTCACCACCCGGCTGCACCGGCCCGGCCGGGCCGTCGTCGGCGTGGACCGCTCGGCCGGCATGGCCGCCGTCGCGGCCGGCCGGCTGCCCCGGCGGGTGGTCCTGGGCGACGCCGCCCGGCTGCCGGTCGGTGCCGCCCGCCTGGACGCGGTCGTCCTGGTCTGGCTGCTCCACCTGCTCGACGACGCCGAACCCGTGCTGGCCGAGGCCGCCCGGGTGCTGCGCCCGGGCGGCCGCCTGGTCACCACCGTGGACAAGGACCGGGCGGCCTTCACCACCGACAGCGACATCGCCCGCCTCACCGCCCCGCTGCGCCGCGAGCACGCGGCCGGCGCCGCCGACCGCCCCGACCGGATCGCGGCACTCGCCCACGGCCTGGGCCTGCGGCCCGCCGGCGAGACGGCCTTCCGGGGCACCGGGCAGGGCCGCAGCCCGCGGGCCTGGCGGACGGCGGTCGAGGCCGGCCGCATCCCCTGGGCCCGCGCCGCGGGCCTCGAACGCGCCGCCGCGCTCTGCCGCGACCTGGCGGCCCTCCCCGACCAGGACCGGCCGCGCCCCGACCCGCAGTACCGCCTGCTGGCCCTGCAGCGCGCCTGACGGCGCATCCGCCGGAGCGGGCCGTGGCGCCGGCCGGTCCGGGCCGTGGCCGGTCAGGCCGGACGGGTGCGGACCGCCAGCCGGGCCTCGGTGAGGGCGAGGCCGGTGACGGACGCCAGCAGGACGGCGGTGCCGGCCGCGGTGGCGGTGGTCAGGTGCTCGCCGAGCACCAGGACGGCGATCGCGGTGGCGCTGACCGGTTCGATCAGGGCGATCACCGAGGCCGTGGTGGCCCGTACGACGGCCGCGCCCGCGAAGTACAGGCCGTACGCGAGGGCGGTCGGCACCGACGCCAGGTAGGCGAGCAGCAGCACCGTCCGCCCGAGGCCGGCCGCCTGCGGCAGGACGCCCTCGGCCAGCGCGAACGGCAGCATGCAGACCGCGCAGACCGCGAACGACCACAGGGTGGTCGCGCGGGGGCTCTCCGCCTCGCCGGCCCGGCCGAGCCGCCGGGTGTACAGCGTGATGCAGCCGTACCCGGACGCCGAGAGCAGCGCCCAGAGCACACCGTCCGGGTGGACGCCGGCCGCCGCGCCGTCACCGAGCACCAGCACCGCCAGGCCGGCCAGCGCGCCGCCCACGGCGACCGTGCCCGTCCCGCCCAGGCGCTCGCCCATGGTCAGCCGGGCGCCGACCGCGATCAGGACCGGGGCGGAGCCGAGGGTCACCACGGTGGCGACGGCCAGGCCGGTCCGCTGGACGGCGACGAAGTACGCCGCCTGGAAGAGCGTCAGGCCGAGCCCGTTGACCAGGATCCGGGGCAGCCGGCGCCGCCACGGCAGCGCCGCCCGGCCGGCCCGGCCCGCGCCGCCGGTGAACGGGCGGACGGCCAGCAGCAGGACGACGCCGCCGAGCGAGCGCCAGAAGGTCAGGGCCAGCGGGCCGAGCCCGCTGCCGCCGTAGAGCAGCGCCGCGGCGGCACCGGCGGTGCCCCAGGCGGTCGCGGAGAAGGTGATGTAGAGCAGTCCACGCCCCACGGGCAGGGCGGTACGCGATGCGGACAAGGGTGTTCTCCCACAGAGGTGCCGGTCGGGTGGTCCCGTCTGCGGGCAGCACCGGCCGACCCGGGGGCCCCGCGGGCCTCACCCGGACTGTCGGTCTCCTTGGCCGTGCCGCCCGCTCAGGCGGCAGGCGGTGGCAGAACAGCCAGATGCATGCCGCCCACCCTACACAGCCCGCCCGCCACGCTGCGGCGATGCCCGGCGTACCGTGGTGGCCGCCGCTCCGCCGACCGGCGGGGCGGCCGGAACAGGGGAGGACGCATGGCGGAGTTCGAGGGGTTCGACCTGGTGCGGCGCGGCTACGACCGGGCCGCCGTGGACGCCTACCTCGCGGCGCTCGGTGCAGGGGCGGCGGTCGGAGCCCCGGTCTTCGCGGTCGTGGGCCCCGGCGACGACCCCCCCCAGCGGGACGCCCGCGACGAGCGGCTCGCCCCCCCCGGCCGCGGCGGCGGCGGCGCGGGGGGACTCCGGCACCCCACCGTCGTCGAGCACGACTGGCCCGTGGTCCGGCTCGGCGCCGCCGGC
>NZ_JBHWBW010000745.1:0-2242 GCF_042735675.1 Kitasatospora sp. NPDC059571 | reverse complement strand
CCGCGCCTCGGCGGGTCTCCGCGTGGCGGCCGAGACCCCGGCGGCGGCGACCCCCGTGGGGCCGGCCGTCCGGCGCGCGGCGCCGCGGGCCGGGCCGACCCGGCCGGTGCCGACCACGCCGACCGCGAGCCGTGCCGGGCGGTTCGCCGGGTCCAGCGGGTCGCCGAAGGGGTCGGCGGGCCCGCCGGTCGGGGCATTCGTCATTGCTTTCCGTTCCAGTCCTGTGCAGGTACCAGACGTACCGCTCCATCGTACGGTGCGGCCGCGGGCGCCCCGCCGCGCGGGGCCGCACGGCCGGATCTCCACGGAAGCTTCACCGTCCGGGCGGCGCCGCCCGGGCTACGGGCGGGTAACTTGCTGCGGGTCCGGTCCCAGGAACGTCCCGAGGGAGACCATGCGAAGACGCCTCGGCACGCCCACCATCCGCACCCGGATCACCACCCTCGTCCTCATCCCGGTGGTCGCCCTCGTCGCCCTCTGGTCCTTCGCCGTCGTCTCGATGACCGGCGACCTGCGGGCGCTGATGCGGCTGGAGAGCGCCTACCGCACCTTCGGCTCGCCGGTGGACTCCGCCGTCGGGCAGCTCCAGATCGAGCGCCGACTGGCCGCCGAGTACCTGGGCTCGGGCGGCGACCCGACCACCCTCGCCGCGTACACCGCCCAGCAGCACACCACCGACGAGAAGGTCCGCGCGGTCCGCGCGGTCGCCGCCGACGGCAGCCGGCAGGGCGACCTCTCCGCCGACCAGCGGGCCGCGCTCGCCGACCTGCTGCACGGGACGGAGGGCCTCACCGCGCTGCGCAGCGAGGTGATCACCCGCGCGGTCTCCTGGGACGGCGCGGTCACCGCCTACACCGCCGTGGTCGAGCCCGCCTTCGCCGTCGAGTCCGCCCTCACCGCCCTGCAGGCCGGGCAGCTCGCCCGCGAGGCGCAGACGGTGATCGAGCTCGTCCGGGTCCGCGAGTTCGTCTCCCGCGAGGACGCCCTCTACTCCGGTGCGCACGCCGCCGGCTCCTTCGGCCCCGCGCAGTTCAAGGTGTACGGCGCCGCCGTCGAGGACCGGCGGGTCTTCCAGCGCACCTACACCGCGGCGCTGCCCGCCGACTCCCGCGCGCTCTTCGACGACTTCACCGCCGACCCCCGGTACAGGGCGCTGACCGCGGCCGAGGACGCGGTGCTCGACGCCGGTCCCGGCGCCACCACCGCCTACGACCGGACCGGCTGGCGCGCCGCCATGGACCCGGTCGTCCAGCGCTACATGGAGCTGTGCAGCCAGGCCGCGCTCAACTCCGCGGCCCGCGGCCGCGCGTACGCCGCGAACCAGCTGCTCACGGCCGGCATCGCCGGCGGCGTCGGCCTGGTCGCCGTCGTCCTGTCGGTCTGGTACTCGGTGCGCACCGGCCGCCGGATCACCCGTCGGCTGCTGCGCCTGCGGGCCTCCGCCGACCGGCTCGCCCACCGCCAGCTGCCCGACCTCGTCCGCCGGCTCGCGGCCGGCGAGGACGTGGACGTGGAACGCGCCGCCCCGCAGCTCACCTTCGGCGACGACGAGATCGGCGACGTCGGACGCGCCCTCAACCACGCCCGGCGGGCCGCCGTCGAGGCCGCCGTCGAGCAGGCCAGGCTGCGCGCCGGGATCTCCGGGGTGTTCGTCAACATCGCCCGCCGCAGCCAGTCCCTCATCCACCGCCAGCTCAAGCTGCTGGACGCCATGGAGCGCCGCGCCACCGACCCCGACGAGCTGGCCGACCTGTTCCGGGTCGACCACCTGACCACCCGGATGCGCCGCCACGCCGAGGGCCTGATCATCCTCTCCGGCGCGGCCCCCGGCCGGGCCTGGCGCCGGCCCGTCCCGCTGGTCGAGGTGGTCGGCTCGGCGGTCGGCGCGGTCGAGGAGTACGAGCGGGTCGTCGTCCCGCCGATGCCCCCGGTCGCGGTGGCCGGCGCCGCCGTCGCCGACCTCGCCCACCTGGTCGCTGAGCTGGTCGAGAACGCCACCGCCTTCTCGCCCCCGCACACCCAGGTCACCATGCGGCTCACCGAGGCCTCGCACGGCCACGTCCTGGAGATCGACGACCGCGGCCTGGGCATGGACGCCGACGAGCTCGCCGCGGCCAACCGCACCCTCGCCGAGCCGCAGGACTTCGACCCGACCCGCACCGAGCGGCTCGGCCTGTTCGTGGCCGGGCGCCTCGCCCGCCGGCACGGCATCGAGGTCGCCGTGCGCCGCTCGCCGTACGGC
>NZ_JBHWBW010000744.1:0-2244 GCF_042735675.1 Kitasatospora sp. NPDC059571 | reverse complement strand
GGGGGGGGGGGCGGCGGGGGGGGGGCCCCCGCGCGCGCCCGCGCCGCGCCCGAACCGCGGGCAGCCGGCCGGCGGGCGGAACCCCGCCAGTTCGGCCCGGGCGGCGGCCTCGGCCCGGCCGACCTGGGCGCCGTCCAGCAGGTCGGCGAGGAGCGCCCGCCCGTGGTCGGCGCTGCCGGGCGCGGTGTGCGCGCTGCCGCGGAAGCGGCGGGTGGTGCGCTCGGCGAGCGACAGCGAGACGATCGCGGTGTTCACGGCCTCGGCGATCCGCACGAACGGCACCACCCGGCGCAGCGCGACCAGCGGCAGCCCGACCCGTTCGCACTCGGCGGTCACCGCCGGCGGCATGTCCGGCAGTGTCCGGCCGACCTCGACGAAGAGCGCCGCCGCCGCACGGGCGGCCAGCTCCCGGACGTAGCCGCGCTGGCGGTCGGCGGACGCACGGGCCAGCCCGTAGCCGTTGGTGAGCAGCAGCTCGCCGCCGTACAGGAAGGCGCACCCCTCGTACACCTCGCTGGAGTGCACCCAGCGCACGCCGCGCTCCAGACCGGAGCGGCCGGCCAGTAGCACGGGGGCGGCGGGGCCGAGGACGTCGAAGGCGAGGATCTCGCGGACGGTGAGTGCGGGCAACGGGGTCTCCCGGCGGGTCGGCGCGGCGGTGGTACGCGGGCGGTCCAGCCGTGCGCGGCTGGGTGGCGGAAGGCGGCATCCCGATCGGGGCGGCGCCAGGGAGGGTACGCACCCTTCGTTGCCGGGGTGTTTCGCAGGACGGATCCGGCCCGGATCCGGATCGCCAGGACGGAGAGGAGAGCGGATGGACACGGCACGGATGCTCGCGGTGGCGCTGGAGGAGGCGCGGGCCGGGCTGGCGGAGGGCGGCATCCCGATCGGGGCGGCGCTCTTCGGCCCGGACGGCGAACTGCTCGGCCGCGGCCGCAACCGGCGGGTGCAGGACGGCGATCCGTCGATGCACGCGGAGACGGCGGCCTTCCGCGCGGCCGGACGGCTGCGCGGCTACGGGCGGACCACCATGGTGACCACGCTGTCGCCCTGCTGGTACTGCTCGGGCCTGGTACGGCAGTTCGGCATCGGGCAGGTGGTGATCGGCGAGGCCCGGACGTTCCACGGCGGGCACGACTGGCTGGCCGGGAACGGCACCCGGATCACCCTGCTGGACGACGCGGAGTGCGTCCGGCTCATGACGGACTTCATCGCAGCCCGACCGGAGCTGTGGTCCGAGGACATCGGCGAGTAGAGGGCGGCACGATGGCAGAGGTACGCATTCCGACGATCGACCTGGGCGCCTGGGTCGCCGGCGGCGAGGCGGAGCGGGCGGCGATCGCCCGCCGGGTCGACGAGGCGCTGAGCAGGGCCGGCTTCCTGCTGCTCACCGGACACGGCGCCGACGCCCGGCAGCGGGCGGAGGTCCGTGCGGCCGCAAGGGAGTTCTTCCTCCTGCCGGAGCCGGTCAAGCGCCGCTACGCGGTGGCGGTGGGCGGCCGCGGCTGGCTCGGCCCGGGCGCCGAGGCCAACGGCTACGCCGAGGGCACCGAGACCCCGCCCGACCTCAAGGAGTCCTGGTCGGTCGGCGCCGAGCAGGCCACCGGCGACGCCGAACTGGACGCGTACTGGTTCCGGCGCAACGTCTGGCCGGACGAGCACGTCCCGCGGCTGCGCGGCCTGGTCGAGGCGTACCTGGCGACCATGCGGACGGCCGCCGACGAGACCCTGCGCCTGCTGGCCGCGGCGCTGGGCCGCCCCGCGGACTTCTTCACCCGGCACACCGGTGCCCCGACCTACACCTGCAACATCAACTGGTACCCGGGCTCGGACGTTCTCGGCCCGCCGCTGCCCGGCCAGTACCGGATCGGCCCGCACACCGACTTCGGCACCGTCACGCTGCTCGACCGCCAGCAGGGGCGCGGCGGCCTCCAGGTCTGGACGGAGGAGCAGGGCTGGGCCGACGCGCCGTACGACCCGGCGGCGCTGACCGTCAACATCGGCGACCTGATGGCCCGCTGGACCGGCGACCGGTGGCGCTCGGGCCGGCACCGGGTCCTGCCGCCCTCCCCGGAGGCACCGGAGGAGGAGCTGATGTCGCTGGTCTACTTCTACGAGTGCGACCCGCACACCACGGTCGCCCCGCTCCCCGCACCGACCGGCCGGGTGGCGTACGAACCCGTCGACTCCACCGCCTACCTGCGGGCCAAGCTGGACGCGATCACCGTGCCCTGAGGCGGAGAC
>NZ_JBHWBW010000743.1:1950-2257 GCF_042735675.1 Kitasatospora sp. NPDC059571 | reverse complement strand
CCCCGCCCCCGCCCCCCCCCCCCGCGGGCGGCGCGCCCCCCCCCCGCGAGCGGGCCCCGCGCCCCCCCCCCCGGGGGGTCGCTACCGGCCGGGCCTCCCCGGCCCCGGCACCGGGGCCGTCAGCACTGGCCGTCCGCGATGACGTAGGTGTTGGTCCCGGTCTGCTGCAGGGTGTGGACGACGTAGGTGTTCCACAGCCCCATGGCCTGGTTGGAACCGTTGGCGTAGACGTAGCCGCCGCTCTGGTGCGCGCGGCCGGCGACGGTCTGGTTGTAGTTGTTGTCGGTGAAGCACGGGGCCTTGGCGC
>NZ_JBHWBW010000743.1:0-1851 GCF_042735675.1 Kitasatospora sp. NPDC059571 | reverse complement strand
GTGGTGGCGTTGACGGCGGCGGACTGGGCACCGACGGTGCCGGAGGAGTCGACCGCGGCCACCGTGTAGCCGTACGTGGTACCGGCCGCCAGACCCGTGTCGGTGAAGCCCGTCGAGGTGACGGCGGAGGTGTTGACCAGCACCCCGTTGCGGTAGACGTCGTACGACGCGGCGCCGGACACCGCGTTCCAGCTCAGCGAGGCCGAGGTGCCGGTGGTGCCGGTCACCGTGAGCCCGGTGGGGGCGGGCAGCTGTACGGGGGTGCCAGTGGTGGTGGCGTTGACGGCGGCGGACTGGGCACCGACGGTGCCGGAGGAGTCGACCGCGGCCACCGTGTAGCCGTACGTGGTACCGGCCGCCAGACCGGTGTCGGTGAAGCCCGTCGAGGTGACGGCGGACGTGTTGACCAGCACCCCGTTGCGGTAGACGTCGTACGACGCGGCGCCGGACACCGCGTTCCAGCTCAGCGAGGCCGAGGTGTCGTTCGTGCCGGTGACGGCCAGCCCGCCCGGGGCGGGGAGGCCGGTCCGGTCGAGGCCGAAGAACCTGGCCGTGTAGTAGCTGGAGCAGATGGAGTTGATGTAGTAGGTGCCGGTGGAACCGCACTGGTCGGTGCCGCTACCGGGGTTGACGGCCAGGCCGTGCGCCATGCCGGACACCGCGAAGGTCTCCACCGCGGGCTTGCCGGCGGAGTCGTTGTAGATGTTCAGGGTCGTGCCGCCGGTGAGTGTCTGCGTGCTGGACGGCGTCTGGCCGATGCCCCAGACATTGGTCCAGCCGTCCCTGCTGTAGGTCAGCTCGGCCGGGTTCACGGTGGTGTCCGACGTGCCCTGCCAGATCGCGACCCGGGGGTAGGGGCCGGTGTAGCCGGTGTGCGCGCCGCGGATCAGGTCGCCCCACTGCTGCGGGGTGTGACTGGTCGTGCCGGAGGTGCAGTTGGTGTTGGTGATGCCGGTGGTCGAGCACTGCGCGGCGGGGCCGGAGTCGATCGAGCCCGCGGCGAACACGTCGGGGTAGGCCGCGAGCATGTCGGAGGTCATGCCGCCGCCGGCGGAGAGGCCCGTGATGTAGATCCGGCTCGGGTCGACGTGGTAGGTGCTCTCCGCGTACTGGATCATGTTGTAGATCGACAGCGCCTCGCCCTGGCCGCGGCCGTCGTCGGAGGGGGTCCCCCAGTCGAAGCACTTCGAGATGGGGTTGGTCAGCGAGGGCTGCTCCGGGAAGACCAGCGCGAACTTGTACATGTCCGCGTACTTGGGCCAGCCGGAGTTCGTGTAGTAGTCACTGGCGCTCTGCGTGCAGCCGTGCATGGCGACCACGAGGGGCGCGTTGTCGGGCAGGTTGGCCGGCAGGTAGCTGTACATGTTGAGACTGCCCGGGTTCGAACCGAAGCTGCCGACCTGCGTCAGCCCGGCGGCACTGGCGGGGGCGGCCGTCGCCACTCCGCCGACGAGGAGCACGGCGCCGGTGAGGAGCGCGCCCCATCGGCGCCGGAAGGCGGTCCTGACGTTGTGTCGATCTGCTGCGCGCACCATGGCGTACTCCTGGGTGGGGGTGTGAGTACCGGGTTGCCGGCCGCCGGCGCCGCCCCGTGGGCCGCGCGATGCGGGCCGTTCGGTGACGGAGGCCACAACCTCTCGGCGTAGCCTGCGTCGTGGCGCGGCCCGGCCGACATGTGCAGGTGATCCACTCTCGGAGCGGCCGTCATGGCAGCCCGCGCCATTTCGGACTCCGCCGTGACCGTTGCAGGCATCGACCGGGGCCGTGGCCGGGGCGGGGGCGGGCGCCCCCCCGCGCCCCGGGGGTGTCCGGGGCGGGCGGGGGCCCCACCCCGGGGGGGGGCGCCCCCCA
>NZ_JBHWBW010000742.1:0-2262 GCF_042735675.1 Kitasatospora sp. NPDC059571 | reverse complement strand
CAGCCTCGCTCCTGTCCAGGCGGCCGTCAGAGGCCGTCGTGCTCGTCCCTGCGGCGCTGCCACCGCTGTTCCATACGATCCATGACGTTGGCCTTGCGGCGTGGAGCCGGGGCCGCCTTCGGGCCTGCTCCGTGCCCCATGGCGCCGCGCCTCCAGCCGGTGACGGCGAGGACCGCGCAACCAAGCATCACCAGGAACCCGACCACGCTCAGCCAGATCAGCTGGGCGACCATGCCTCCCATGAGGAGGCCGATCCCGACCACGAACCCCGCGACGGCCAGATAGACCCGTCGGCGGGTGTAGGTGCGCAGCCCGGTTCCCTCAAGCGCCGACGCGAATTTGGGATCTTCGGCGTACAGCGCTCGCTCCATCTGCTCGAGCAGTCGCTGCTCGTGCTCCGAGAGCGGCACGGAGTCCTCCTACTCGTCGGTCGCGGGGCGACCGGTCCGCCAACCCCCGGCCCGGCCTTGTGTGGCCAATATGCCCCAAGCGCTCGGGTGTCATGCTTTCCGGCTTTACCCAGATCATACGGTCCGCGGGCCGGGTTCGGGATGGTCAGCGGCACGTGCCCTGGGCCACGTCCCGGCGGCCTCGCACAGGTGCCAACGGTCCGGCGGGCGCACAAGTGCCCGGGAGTTCGGAATCAGTGCAGGACAGTGCTGTTCCGGCCACCGCCGGGAGGCGGCCGGACACCGCCGGCGACCGGCCCGGACGGGGCGCCGCCCGGTCAGACCAGGGCGGCGAGCAGGTGCAGCTGGGTGGCGACGGCGTGGAAGGCGGGCTGCTCAGCGGCGGCCCGCTCCAGCTCGAGCAGCGACTCCAGTGCGCCGGGCTCGGTGTCCACCAGCACCCCGGGGACGAGGTCGGCGAAGACCCGGACGCCGTGCACGGACTGCACCCGCAGCCCGGCGGCCGCGGCCAGCTCGCCGAGCTCCTCGCCGGTGAAGCGGCGCGGCATCGGGTCGCCGGCGCCCCAGCGGCCGTCCGCGGCACCGAGCACCGTGCGGGCCTCGGCGAAGTGGCCGGCCAGGGCGCGGGCGAGCACGGCACCGTTGCGGTTGGCGGCGAGCAGGCTGACCAGGCCGCCCTTGCGGAGGGTGGCGCCGAGGTTGCCGAGCGCCTCGGCCGGGTCGTCCACGACCTCCAGCACGCCGTGGCAGAGCACCGCGTCGACCGAGCCGGCCGGGACGACGTCGGGCAGCGTCTGGGTGTCGCCCTGCACGGCGCTCACCAGGTCGGTGACGCCGGCCTCGGCGGCCCGGCGCTCCAGCGCGAAGAGCGCGTCCGGGCTCGGGTCGACCACGGTGACGCGGTGGCCGAGCCGGGCCACCGGCACGGCGAAGTTGCCGGTGCCGCCGCCGGTGTCGAGCACGTCGAGGACCGGCCGGTCCAGCTCCGCGGCGCGCTGCTCCAGCGCAGCCCGCACCACCTCCCAGACCACGGCGGTGCGCAGGGCACTGCGGGGGCGCGTCGGGTACACGGCGGGGCTCCTCGTCCAGGGGTCGGTCACCGAACGGCACCACCTTATGCCCTGCCGCCCCCGGGGCCGGTCAGCCGCCCTCCAGCGGTAAGGGCTGCTGCGGGACGGCCGGGGCGAGGCCGAGCAGGCGCTCCACGATCCGCAGGTACAGGCCGGTGTTGCGGATCAGGTCGTCGGCGTCCCGGGCGCCGGCGGCGCCGCGGATGCCGGCCTCCGCGGCGGCCCGGCGGCGGGCCCCGGCCGCGAAGTAGCCGGCCCACTCGGCCAGCTCGGGGGCGACCTCGGGCAGCAGCTCCCAGGCGCTGCGGATGGCCTGGCGGCGGCGCGGGTTGCGCTCGGCGCGGCCGCGGACGGCGAGCACCGCCGCGGTGGTGCGCAGCGCGGCGAGGTGGGCGGTGGCGTACCGCTCCAGCGGGTCTGGGCTGCTGCGGGCGGCGGTGAGCGTGCGGTGCGCCTGGCGGAGCAGGTCGAGGGCGGCGGGCGGTGCGCCGGTGCGGCGCAGCACGGGGTGCACGTCCGCGGCCCGGCCGGTGCGGCCCGCGGGGCCGGCGGGGGCGGTGCGGTCGGCGGGTGCGGGGTCGGCGGGCAGGGTGTCGGCGGCAGGGTGGCGGGTGACGCGCTCGGGACGGCTGATGGTCATGGTGTCCCCCGGTCCGATACGGGTGCCCGGGCCGGGCGGCCCGCGCCCCTCCAGCGTGGCAACCACCACTGACAAGCCCGGGCGGGCCGGTCCGCGGGCATGCGGCGGGGCGGCGGTGCCCGGCCGGGGCGACCCCCGTCGC
>NZ_JBHWBW010000741.1:0-2271 GCF_042735675.1 Kitasatospora sp. NPDC059571 | reverse complement strand
GGTCGGGCCCGGCTCCGCCCAGTCGGGGGGGGGGCCGCCCCCGGGGGGGGGGTCCGCGCACAACGGCCGGGGGCGGGGGGGGCGCGCCGGTCGGCGCCCGCCCCGCCCCGCAGCCGGGCCCTGGTGCGGGTCAGGCCCGGCCGAGGGCCCGGTCGACCGTGATCTCGATCACCACGCGCGCCGGGTTCTCCCGCGGCGGGCGGTAGCGCTCGGCGTAGCGGCGCACCGCATCGGCGACCGCGGCGGGCTCCTCGCTGACCCGGGCGACCCCTTCCAGCGTCGCCCAGCGGGCCCGGTCGACCTGGCACAACGCCACCCGGGCGCCGGCCTCGCCGGCCGCCAGCACGTTCTGCACCTTGCGGCTGGTCCGGCTGCTGATCACCCGGGCGGTCAGGGTCTGCGGGTCGAAGGTGGCGCCGACCGGGACGACGTGCGGGGTGCCGTCGGCGCGCAGCGTGGTGAGGGTGCAGAGCTGGTACTCCCGCCAGAAGGCGAGATAGCCGTCGTCCAGCGCGTGGAGGTCGTGAGCCATACCGCGCATGCTACGGGCCGCCCCCGGCCGCGCTGTCCACCGGGATCCGCCTGCCGGTAGCGTTCGACGCTGCAACAGCCTCCGGAGCAGCGACGGCGCCCGGAGCGGAGTGGAACGGGAGAGTCCGTGGTGGGGATGGCCGAGCAGACGGCGGGCGGGGCGGGCGGACGGCACGCGGTGGCGGGCTTCGCCCCCTGGCCGCCGCAGGGGGACGGCAAGCGGCGCGGCAAGGCGCTGCGCGAGAAGGCCTCCCGGGCCTCGCACGGGCGCTTCGACGTGCCGGTCGACCGGCCGGAGGTCGCCTACGCGGTGGCCGAGGCCAACCTCGGCCGGCTGACCCACCTGGTGCCGATAAGGGTCGGCAGAATGGCCGCGTCGCCGTTCGCCTTTCTGCGCGGCTCGGCCGGACTGATGGCATGCGACCTGGCCGTCTCCCCCGCCTCCGGGATCACCGCGCAGCTGTGCGGCGACGCGCACGCGGCCAACTTCGGCCTGTACGGCGACGCGCGCGGCCGGCTGGTGATCGACATCAACGACTTCGACGAGACCGTGCCGGGCCCCTGGGAGTGGGACCTCAAGCGGCTGGTGGCCAGCCTGGTGCTGGCGGGCCGGCAGGCGGGGGCCGGTGAGGACGTCTGCCGGCAGGCCGCGTTCGACGCCGCCGCGTCCTACCGCCGCACCATGCGCAAGCTGGCCAAGCTGCCCGCGCTGGACGCCTGGAACGCGATCGCCGACGACCAGCTGGTGGCCTTCGCCGACGCCCACGAGCTGGCCGACGTGCTGGCCGCGGTCGGCGACAAGGCGCTGCGCAACACCAGTGCCCGGTTCGCCGCGAAGTCCACCGTGCGGGGCGAGGACGGCGGCCGGCGGTTCGCCGCGGCGCCGCCGGTGCTGAGCAAGGTCCCGGAGGCGGAGGCCGTCGCGGTGGCGGGCTCGCTCGCGCCGTACCTGGAGACGGTCGCGCCGGAGCTGCGGCCGCTGCTCGGCCGGTACAGCGTGCAGGACGTGGCGTTCCGGATCGTCGGCACGGGCAGTGTCGGCACCCGGGCGTACGTGGTGCTGCTGGTGGACCGGCGGGAGCAGCCGCTGGTGCTCCAGGTGAAGGAGGCGCGTCCGTCGGTGCTGCTGCCGCACCTGGCCCGGGCGGGCTTCGCGGTGGGCGGCGCGCCCGCGCACGAGGGCCAGCGGGTGGTGCTCGGCCAGCGCCGCATCCAGGTGGTCAGCGACGTGCTGATGGGCTGGACGACGGTCGACGGACTCCCCTACCAGGTACGGCAGTTCCGCAACCGCAAGGGCAGTGTCGACCCGGCGGCGCTGGCGCCCTCGCAGCTCGACGACTACGGCCGGCTGACCGGTGCGCTGCTCGCCCGGGCGCACGCGCACACCGCGGACGCCGCCGAGATCGCCGGCTACTGCGGCCGGAGCGAGGAACTGGACGAGGCGATGGCGGCGTTCGCGGTGGCGTACGCGGATCGCAGCGAGGCGGACCACGCGGCCATGCTGACGGCCGTGAAGGCGGGCCGGCTGCCGGCCGAGCTCGGCGTCTGACAGACCGTCACAGAGCGGACAGGGCGGCCGGATCGGCCCGCGGATGCGGGTGGTTGGCTGATTCGCGTCCTGTCCGCCGGTGCTGCGCACCCGTACGGTCGGGGGGGGGGGGCGCCCCCCCCCCCGGGCCCCCCCCCCCCCCCCCCCCCCCCCCCCCCCCCCGCGGGGGCACGCCCCCCCCCCCCCCCCCC
>NZ_JBHWBW010000740.1:0-2277 GCF_042735675.1 Kitasatospora sp. NPDC059571 | reverse complement strand
GCCCTACACGGGCCGGGCCACCGGGGGTGCTACTTGCGGAGCCCGGCGAACAGGTCGTCCTCGGGCAGGTCGGTGTCGACGTGGGAGCGGACCAGCTCGTAGTCCTCGGTCGGCCACACCTCGCGCTGGACGTCCAGCGGCACGCGGAACCACGGGCCGTCCGGGTCGATCTGGGTCGCGTGCGCGATCAGCGCCTTGTCCCGGATCTCGAACCAGTCGCCGCAGGTCACCCGGGTGGTGATCTCGCGCTCCTTGCGGCCGCTCTTCTCCCAGCCGGCGATCCACTCGCCGTAGGGCGAGTCGTGCCCGTTCTCGGAGAGGTAGGCGTGCAGCGCGCGGATGCGGCCCATCGGGAAGCCGTGGTTGTAGTACAGCTTCTGCGGCTGCCAGGGCTCGCCGGCCTCCGGGTAGGCGTCCGGGTCGCCGGCGGCGTCGAAGGCCACCATGGTGATCTTGTGGGTCATGATGTGGTCGGGGTGCGGGTACCCGCCGTTCTCGTCGTACGTGGTGATCACGTGCGGGCGGAACTCGCGGATCAGCCGGACCAGGGTGCCGGCCGCGGCGTCCACGTCCTCCAGGGCGAAGCAGCCCTCGGGCAGCGGGGGCAGCGGGTCGCCCTCCGGCAGGCCGGAGTCGACGTAGCCCAGCCACGCCTGCTGCACGCCCAGGATCTCGCGCGCGGCGTCCATCTCCTTGCGGCGCACCTCGTGGATGTTCTCCTCCACCCACGGGTCGCCCTGGAGCTTCGGGTTGAGGATGGACCCGCGCTCACCGCCGGTACACGTGGCGACCAGGACGTCCACCCCCTGGTCGACGTACATCGCCATGGTGGCGGCGCCCTTGCTGGACTCGTCGTCCGGGTGCGCGTGCACCGCCATCAGTCGCAACTGCTCAGTCAACGCCTGGTTTCCTTCCAGGTATGTCCGGTTCGTCGGGTCGGCTCCCCCGCCGCCTCCGGCGCGGACGTGCCCCTTCTATAGTGACGGACTGAGGAGCCGCTCCATTCCCACCGCAGCCCGAGTGCTCCTCCGCGAAAGGACCGAGCAGCGCCATGGACTCCAGCCCTACGCCCTCCGCCCCGCCGGCCGGGCGCTACAGCCGGCGCACGGACGCGGAGGCGGACCGCCGGCTGCGGATCGCCGCGGTGGTCTGCGGCGTGCTGTTCCTCGGGGTGGTGGCCTGGTTCGGGGCGTCCTACGTGCTGCGGGAGTCCGCCCTGAACGGCACCGTGCCGACCTTCCAGGCGGTGTCCGACGACGAGATGCAGCTGCAGCTGTCGGTGACCAAGAACGCGGGCACCGGCGGGGTGTGCACGGTGCGCTCGATGAGCGCGGACAAGACGGTCGTCGGCCAGTCCGACTTCCGCGTCCCGGCGGCCGGCACCAGCTGGACGAAGGTGGTCACGCTGCGCACCACCGCCCGCGGCACCACCGCGGAGCTGCTGGGCTGTACGCCCGACAAGTAGCGGACGGGGCCGAAAGGCCTTTGCACATCTCACCCTTCCGGGCGCATATTCGAGCGTACGGGCGGGCATCCGTACCGCGTGCCACCGGGCCCCGGGCGGTCACGGTGCGTCAACGACCGTGCACGGCCCTCCCACGGCGGGACGGAAATTGTTAGGCTCGTGATTTCGCCCCTTCCGAGCTCGACCGCCCGGGAGCGGGCGTTGCTTCGTAAATCGACCGATCCTGCTGACGACCAACCCTCAGCACAGCCCAGTACCGACGAGGAGCACCTGTGACCCAGACCAGCGATGACGTGACCTGGCTCACTCAGTCCGGCTACGACCAGCTGAAGGCCGAGCTGGAGCACCTGACCGGCCCCTGGCGCACCGAGATCGCCCAGAAGATCGAGGCGGCGCGCGAGGAGGGTGACCTCAAGGAGAACGCCGGCTACCACGCGGCCAAGGAGGAGCAGGGCAAGTACGAGGCCCGGATCCGCCAGCTCACCCAGCTGCTGGAGCGCGCCAAGGTCGGCGAGGCCCCCGCGGACTCCGGCATCGTCGCCCCCGGCATGGTGGTGACCGTCGCCTTCGACGGCGACGAGGACGACACCATGACCTTCCTGCTCGGCTCCCGCGAGGTCGCCGGCGACGACCTGGACATCTACTCCCCGCAGTCGCCGCTCGGCAAGGCCATCAACGGCAAGAAGGTCGGCGAGGACGCCACCTACGAGCTGCCCAACGGCAAGAAGGCCGGCGTGAAGGTCCTGCAGGCCGTGCCGCACGCCGGCTGACCCGCCCGCAAGGACGCCGGAGCGGCCGCACCCCCCGGGGGG
>NZ_JBHWBW010000739.1:0-2285 GCF_042735675.1 Kitasatospora sp. NPDC059571 | reverse complement strand
CGCGTACTCGTCGTTGTAGCCGAACACCCCGTCCATCCCCAGTTCGCCGCCGCGGGCGGCGAGGCGGGCCGCGTCCTCTTAGGTGTAGTAGAGCGGCAGCGGCTCCACCCCGGCGTCCCGGTGGGGCGCGGGCGGGGCCCCCCCCCCCCCCGGGCCGCAGGCCGGCCGCCGACCGCTCAGCTCGGCCCGTCGAAGTGGCGGTGCATGGTCACCGAGGGACCGGTCGTCCCGAGCGGGTTCACCTCGCGGTCCTTGGGCGCCGCCGCGGCCGCCCGGTCCAGGATCGTCTTGACCTGGGCCGCCAGGGCGTCCGCCCGCTGCTTGATGTCGTCGATCGAGGCGTTGGAGGTCTGCAGGGCGTCCAGCCGGTGGTGGATGACCGCGAGCTGGTTCCTGGCCTGCGCGTCGAGGCTGAACGGCGCCGGCGTGGAGACGATGAACTGGTAGGCGCCGGCCAGCGTCTGGCAGCCGGGGCACTGCTCGTTGACCGCCCGGCCGAGGTTGGTGGCGTTGATCCGGACGTGCGAGCCGGCCATCGTGACGATCTGGAAGGACAGCGCGATCGACCGGCACGGGTGCGACGCCGAGCAGCCCGCCGAGACCGCGGTGGCCCGGTTGTCGGCGCCGAGGCCGAACACGGCGCCGAGCTCGTGGATCGCGAAGCTGTCCCGGTACTGGTCGGGATGGGCCCGGTCGGCGTGCGTGGTGGCCCGGTCATGGACCACGGCGACACCGTGGCCGGGGTAGGAGAAGGTGGACGCCTCGGCCGGGGCGGCGACGGCGAGCGCGGTCAGGCAGGCGGCGGTCAGCACGCCGAGGCGCCCGGCCGTCCGGCCGATGATCGAAGTCCGGTACGACGTGGGGTGTTTCACGGAGACCTCCGGAGGGTTCGCACGGCGCTCGGCAGCGGCTCGGCCGAGGTCGGCGGGGCGGATGGGGAAGGATGGTGGGCGGCGGGGGCGGCGGGGGCGGCGGGGGCGGCCCGGCGGCGCGACGCCGGCCGCAGGGCCCGGCCGACGGCCCGCAGGGCGGCGCGCAGCAGCCGGCCGAGGGTACGGACCGCGAGGTAGCCGCCGCCCACGAGCGGGCACAGCAGGGTGAAGATCCCGATGACGCCGACCGCCCCGGCGGAGAACTCCCGGTCCGTGAAGGCCGCGACGGTGCCGGCGACCTGCTCGGAGAGCGAGTGCAGGGCGGTGCCGAGGATCCTCGGCAGGTGCCACAGGACGTAGCCGAGTTCGCCGGCCAGCAGCGGGACCATGGTCAGTACCCAGACGGTGACCACCGTGCGGGCGGAACGCTTGAGGCCCGCCACCTCGGGTCGGACCGGGCGTCCGGGCAGCATGCTCAGCAGGGTCGGCCTGATCTTGCCGAAGAGGTCGGGCACGCCGGCGAGGTCACCGAGGATGAAGTACCCGTCGAGGCGGACGGCGGGCATGAGCTGTTCGATGATCTCGATGTGCCCGACCAGGACCGCGGTGAGGAAGAGCGGGTGCCCGGTGAGGGCGTAGCCGCCGGCCAGGCCCAGTATGAAGACGACGTTGAAGTAGACGCCCCCGAGGTCGGCGCGCAGCCGGCCGGCCCGGCCGATCCGGTAGACGTCGGTGACGTCGGTGTAGAGGGAGGGCCACAGGATGTAGAGCCCGCAGCCGATCGGGCCCGGCCGCGCGCCTCCATAGGTGCAGGCGGACGCGTGTCCGAACTCGTGGAACAGCAGTGATGCCACCGTGAGGCCGAACACGGCCAGCAGCAGCACGGGTTGGTTCAGTACCTGGAGGACGGGGCCGAGCGCGCCGTGGACGGCGAACAGCCAGACGTCCAGGGCGACGGCCCCGGTCAGCACGGCGGCCACCATCCAGGGGCGGTGCAGCCAGGCCAGCGACCGGCCGATCCGGCGCACGTGGCGCTCCCGCAGCAGCACCCGCCGCCCGGTGAGGCCGAGCAGCAGGTCGGAGCGGGGGATGTCGACGGGGTCGGCGTCCGGGCCGGGCGGGGCGGTGATCCCCATCGGCCGAAGCTTGTGCTCGATGAGGTAGTCGACGTTCTCGGCGCTGACCTCGCGCCCGAACCGGGCGCTGACCAGCTCCGCGACGGCGGCGGTGTCCCGTACGCCGTCGATGGCGCTCGCCACCAGGTGCAGCAGCAGGGAGAGCTGTACGACCTGGCCGTCGCCGCGGCGGGCGAGGTAGCGGGGTTCGGTGAAGCCGCCGCCCGGGTGATGGGCGAGCTGTCTGTGTGAGGGGCGCTCCCGCGGGGCCGCGGGGGGGGGGGCGGGGGCGGGGGGG
>NZ_JBHWBW010000738.1:0-2294 GCF_042735675.1 Kitasatospora sp. NPDC059571 | reverse complement strand
CCCCTCGGGCGTTCGCGGCGGGTGCGCCGGGCGGCGGCTCAGCCCGCCGGGGCGGGTGCCGGGACGGCCGCCGACTCCAGGGTGCGGACGGCGGCCACCAGCGGCGCCAGCTCGGGACGGGCGCCCGCGGCGTCGAGGGCCTCGCGCAGCGCGTGGTCGTTGGTCGGCCGGGCCCGCTCCAGCAGTTCCCGGCCGGCGTCGGTCACGTCGGTGTAGATGCCGCGGCGGTCCGTCGGGCAGAGGTAGCGGGCCAGCAGGCCGCGGTCCTCCAGCCGGGTGACCAGGCGGGTGGTGGCGCTCTGGCTGAGCACCACGGCATCGGCGAGCTGGTTCATCCGGACGTGGCCGCCCTCGCCGTCGTGCTGCTCGCTGAGGACGTCCAGGACGGAGAACTCCCGCACGCTCAGGTCGTGCTCCGCCTGCAGGGCGCGTTCGATGTGCGCCTCGATCCGGCCGTGCAGGGCGGACAGGGCGCACCAGCCGTGGGCCAGCGCCGGTTCGGGTCGCGTCATGGGACCACTCGCTCCCTTCACTGTCGTGTGACCCCAGGGTAGCCCCACAACGAAATATCCGGCGTTTGCAACTATCGGCGTCTGCAATTACTGTCGAAGCCTGTAAGCGCTCGCCGCAACGACCTGCGGACCGGGCCCACGCACCGCACCGGAAGGCCCTCCATGCCTCTCGCACTCCTGGCGCTGGCCATCGGCGCCTTCGGCATCGGCACCACGGAATTCGTGATCATGGGACTGCTGCCCCAGGTCGCCCAGGACTTCGGCGTCTCCGTCCCCACCGCCGGACTGCTCACCACCGGGTACGCCCTCGGCGTCGTCGTCGGCGCCCCGCTGCTGGCCGTCCTCGGCACCCGGATCCCCCGCAAGCGGATGCTGATGCTGCTGATGGGGCTCTTCGTGGCCGGCAACCTGGTGACCGCCCTCGCCCCCACGTTCGGACTGGTCCTGGCCGGCCGGATCATCGCCTCGCTCGCCCACGGCGCCTTCTTCGGCATCGGCGCCGTGGTCGCCGCCGACCTGGTCGCACCCAGCCGCAAGGCCGGCGCGATCGCGCTGATGTTCACCGGACTGACCGTGGCGAACGTCGTCGGTGTCCCGCTCGGCACCCTGGTCGGGCAGCAGATCGGCTGGCGGATCACCTTCGTCCTGGTCGCCGCCCTGGGCGTGCTCGGACTGGCCGGCATCGCCGCACTCGTCCCCGGCGACCGGCCCGGCGGGGCGGCACCCGCCCGGACGACCGGCGGTCTGCGCCGCGAGATCGCCGCGTTCCGCAACGTGCAGGTCGTGCTGGCGATGCTGATGACCGTGCTCGGCTTCGGCGGCGTCTTCGCCGCGGTGACCTACATCGCGCCGATGATGACCGGCGCCGCGGGCTACGCCGAGGGCTCGGTCACCTGGCTGCTGGTGCTCTTCGGCCTCGGCATGGTGGCCGGCAACCTGATCGGCGGCCGGTACGCCGACCGCCGGCTGATGCCGCTGCTGTTCACCACCCTCGGCGCTCTGGCCGTGGTGCTGGCCGCGTTCTCCTTCACCGCGCACGACAAGGTGCTGGCCGCCGTGACCGTGCCGCTGATCGGCGCGCTGGGCTTCGCCACCGTCCCGCCGCTGCAGAAGCGCGTCCTCGACCAGACCGGCGACGCCCCGACCCTCGCCTCCGCCGTCAACATCGGCGCCTTCAACCTCGGCAACGCACTGGCCGCCTGGCTCGGCGGCGCCGTCATCGCCGCCGGCCTCGGCGTCACCGCGCCGAACTGGGTGGGCGCCGCGATGGCGGCCGCCGCCCTCGGCCTCGCGGTGCTCTCCGCCGCACTGGAGCGCCGCTCCGCCGCCGCAGCCCCCGCCGGCGCCCCCGCGCCGGCCGCCGTCCCCGCCCCGGCGGCCCGCACCGCCGTCCACCACTGACCGCACCACCGATCGCCCAGGGAGCAGCCATGACCACCCTCACCACCGACGACGCCGACCGCCTGGTCGCCGCGGCCCACCGCGCGGCCGGCGAGCAGGGCGTCCGGATCTCCGCCACCGTGCTGGACGCCGGCGGCCACCTGCTGGCCTTCCGCCGCGACGACCGGGCCGTCCTGATCGCCGGCGAGACCAGCACCCGCAAGGCGTACACCGCGCTCCAGCTGGACGCGCCGACCGCCGCACTGGTCGAGGCCGTGCAGCCCGGCGGGCCGTTCCACACCCTGCCGACCCGCCCGCCGGTCACCGCGCCTCGGGGAAGGCCCGGGCGAACGCCATCCGGACCGTGGCGCCCGGCGTGCGGTCCAGGATGCCGAACGCCAC
>NZ_JBHWBW010000737.1:0-2302 GCF_042735675.1 Kitasatospora sp. NPDC059571 | reverse complement strand
CCTCCCCCCCACCCCCCCGCTCCCCCCCGCTCACTGCGGGCGTCGCCCGCGGCGCGGCGGTGGGGGCGCCCCGCCCCCCGCCCGCCCCGCGGCGGTGATGGCCGGACCGGGTTCCTTCGTCGCCTTCAGCCGCCAGCGCGGACTGGCCCCCGACGGCCGCTGCAAGCCGTTCGCCGAGGCCGCCGACGGCACCGCCTGGGGCGAGGGCGTCGGCATGCTGCTCGTCGAGCGGCTCTCCGACGCGGAACGCAACGGCCACCCCGTGCTCGCCGTGGTGCGCGGCACCGCGATCAACCAGGACGGCGCCTCCAACGGCCTGACCGCACCCAACGGCCCCTCCCAGCAGCGGGTCATCCGTCAGGCCCTCGCCGACGCCGGCCTGACCGCCGCCGACGTGGACGCGGTCGAGGCGCACGGCACCGGCACCACCCTGGGCGACCCGATCGAGGCGCAGGCCCTGCTCGCCACCTACGGGCAGGACCGCGAGGCGGACCGGCCGCTCTGGCTCGGCTCCCTCAAGTCCAACATCGGCCACACCCAGGCCGCCGCCGGCATCGGCGGCATCATCAAGACCGTCATGGCGATGCGCCACGGCGTCCTGCCGCGCACCCTGCACGTCAACGAGCCCTCCCCGCACGTCGACTGGACCGCCGGTGCGGTCGAGCTGCTCACCGAGGCCCGCCCCTGGCCGGAGACCGGCCGCCCCCGCCGGGCCGCCGTCTCCTCCTTCGGCTTCAGCGGCACCAACGCCCACGCCGTCCTCGAACAGGCCCCGCAGACCGCGGAGATCCCGGCCGCCGAGCCCGCCACCCGCGCCCCCGCCGCGCTGCCCTGGGTGCTCTCCGCCCGGACCCCGGAGGCGCTGCGCGCGCAGGCCCGCCGACTCACCGCCCACCTCGACGCGCACCCCGAGCACCGCCTCGCCGACCTCGGCCACTCGCTCGCCACCACCCGCACCGCCTTCGAGCACCGCGCCGTCCTGGTCGCCGGCGAGCGGGACGGCTTCCGCCGCGCCCTGGACGCCCTCGCCGACGGCCTCGGCGCCCCCGGACTGCTCCACGGCACCACCGCCCCCGGCCGCACCGCCTTCCTCTTCACCGGCCAGGGCAGCCAGCGGCTCGCCATGGGCCGCGAACTCTACGAGACGTACCCGGTCTTCGCCCGCGCCCTCGACCAGGCCGCCGGCCACCTCGACCTCCAGCTCGAACGCCCGCTGCGCGAGGTTCTGTTCGCCGCCGAGGGCACCCCCGAGGCCGAGCTGCTGCACCGCACCGCCTACACCCAGCCCGCCCTGTTCGCCGTCGAGGTCGCCCTCCACCGCCTCGTCGAGTCCTGGGGCCTGCGCCCCGACGCCGTCGCCGGACACTCCATCGGCGAGTTCGCCGCCGCACACGCCGCCGGCGTGCTCACCCTCGCCGACGCCGCCCTGCTCGTGGCCGCCCGCGGCCGCCTGATGGAGGCACTGCCGGCCGGCGGCGCCATGGCCGCCGTCCAGGCCACCGAGGACGAGATCCGCACCACCCTCGCCGGCCGCGAGGGCGCCGTCGCCGTCGCCGCCGTCAACGGCCCGGCCTCCGTCGTCGTCGCCGGCGACGAGGACGCCGTCCTCGCCGTCGCCGACCACTGGGCCGAGCAGGGGCGCAAGACCCGCCGCCTGACCGTCAGCCACGCCTTCCACTCGCCCCACATGGACGCCGTGCTGGCCGACTTCCGCCGCTGCGCACAGGCCGTCTCGTACGCCGCGCCCAAGGTCCCGATCGTCTCCACGCTCACCGGCCGGACCGTCACCGCCGAGGAGATCGGCGACCCCGAGTACTGGGTGCGCCACGTCCGCGAGACCGTCCGCTACTGCGACGCCGTCCGGACCCTGGAGGCCCAGGGCGTCACCACCTACCTGGAGCTCGGCCCCGAGGGCGTGCTCTCCGCGATGGGCCAGGACTGCCTGGCCGACCCGGACGCCGCCGTGTTCGTCCCGCTGCTGCGCGGCGACCGCCCCGAGGTGCACACCGCGACCGCCGCACTCGGCCAGGCCCACATCCGGGGCGCCGCCCCCGACTGGGACGCCGTCTTCGCCGGCCAGGGCGCCCGCCGCGTCGACCTGCCCACCTACGCCTTCCAGCAGGAGCGGTTCTGGCTCGCGCCCGGCTCCGACGGCGGCGACGTCACCGCCGTCGGCCTCGGCGCCGTCGACCACCCCCTGCTCGGCGCGGCCGTCGCGCTCGCCGACGGCGACGGCGTCCTGTTCACCGGCCGGATCGCCCTCGACACCCACCCCGGGCTCGCCGACCACGCCGTGCAGGGC
>NZ_JBHWBW010000736.1:0-2305 GCF_042735675.1 Kitasatospora sp. NPDC059571 | reverse complement strand
GGGGGCGCGCCGCGGTCGCCCCCCGGCGCGGGGGGGGCGGCCCCGGGGGGGCGGCGGGGGGGGGGGGGCGCGCCCCCCGGTTCCGTTTCAGTCGCAGACCATGCGGTTGCCGGCGCGGGCGAAGCCGAACCCGAGGCCCGTGGCGTCGCGTTCGCGCTGGCGGCGGATCAGGTAGCGGCCCGGCGCGATGCCGGTGGCGCCGTGCTCGGGGTGGATGAGATAGGCGACGGCGGACGCCTCCAGCAGGCCGAGCGCCAGCCGGACGGGGTCGTGCACCCCGAGCGTCCACCGGCAGGTGCCGGGATCGGCCACCAGCGAGTGCGGATTCCCGCCGGCGGCGCTGCGCAGCAGCTCGATGCCGGCGGCCGGTACGTCCTGCGACGAGGCCCAACTGGTCAGGCGTACGTGGGGGAGCATCGCCATCGGGATGACGATCAGGTCGCCCTGCGCCTGCGGTCCGGCGACCACCGGGATGGTCACCTCCCGCTCCAGGTGGTCGAGGACGTCGAGCCCGGTGCGGGCGGTGAGGTCGGCAAGGGTCAGGGCGGGTACGGCAGTTGTGATCATGGCAGACACCTTGGGATCGGGAGCGGTGGGGTCGGCGGCGGGCGTGCCGCGGACGGATGCGCCGGTGGGCGAAGGGCAACGGTCGGAGGGGCACGGACGGAGGGGGCACGGACGGGGGTGACGGACGAAGGGGCAACGGTCGGGGCAACAGCCGGGGGGCCGGAGGGGGGCGGACGAATGGGCAACGGCCGAAGGGGCGACGGACGTGGTGGCGGGGGCACGACCGTGGCTGCCGGTCCCGGATCGGGCGGACTCAGGTGCGTCGTGCCAACCGGGCGTACTGGTCGCCGCTCAGGCCGTAGGACCAGCCCGCCGCGGCCACGGCGTCGTCGAAGTGCGGCGGCACGCTGAGCCCGTAGCGGCGCCGTCGGCCGTCCGGTTCGACGGAGCCGTTGACCGCGACGAGCAGGCGCGTGGCGGGGCCGTTCGGCTGCCGCGGTGCGTCGTACAGTCGCAGTTCGGAGCCGGGGTTCCCCGGGTCGGGGGCGGTGGAGAGCAGCCGCAGCTCGGCCCGGTCGACATAGGTGTCCCAGCCGATGCGTTCGATGGCGCAGCGCCGGATCTCGACGTTGCGTTCCGCGTGGATGCGTTCGACGGTGGGCCCGGTCAGCACCCAGGCCGGGACGTGCGTCCCGTGCAGGGCGTACACCTCCGCGCCGTCCCGGTACCGAACGGCCGGCCCGTCGTCGTGGTGCAACCTCCGTTCCCCGTGCAGTCCGTGCGGCAGGGGCTCGGTGTGCAGGGCGGCGGGCCGGTCGGCCATCACGCACCGGCCCTCGGCCGGCCACCACCAGCCGGTCGACCGGGCGAGGACGGCGAACAGATCGAGGCGGACGGCGTCGCCGCGCCGGAACACCGTGCCCCTGGCGCTGCGGTGGGCGTCATATCCGCCCACCCAGTACGCGTCGTGCTGGCCGTGCCAGGTGTGGCCGAGTGCGCTGCCGGCCGCCGCGACCAGCGCTGTCCGGACGGGCGCGCAGACCGCGTCGCGCAGGGTCGCCTCCAGCGGGTCGACGGCTGCGGCGCCGATGACGCTCTCCAGGGGGATCCCGGCCGCGAGGGCCGCGTCCGGCGTCAACGTCCCTGCCGTCCAACGGGACTGGCTCGGCCAGGGTCGGATGCGGAGCGTGTCGTCCAGTGCTGATCGCAGGTCGGACGTCAGGGAGGCCAGTCTGGCGGCCAGCGGCCAGTCGTCGGCCCGTGGCGGGGCCGCGCGGCTGCTGACCCGCCAGCCGGGGAATCCGCCGCGCCCGCCCGCGATCAGTGTCCGGGCCTGTGCGGGCGAGTCGACCCAGACGAAGCGCGGCGGTGGGGCGCCGACCAGCCGGTACAGGCGGACGACCGCCTCTTCGGCCGCGTCGCGGTCCGCGGGGAGGGTGGAGAGCCCGTGGGCGAGCCATTCGTCCCGCGCGGCGCATGCGCGGGCGGCCCGTTCGCCGGGGTGGATCGGGAATGCGTCGGACACCCGCCCTGCGGGTCGCGTCGCTCCGCTCATCGTGCGATGGCGGAGACCGCCTCTCGGTTCGTCATGAGCGCCAGGCTGGCATCGGTCCGACCGCGGGGCAACAGGTTTTCCGGCGGCGAAGGTGTTGGGGGGAGGCCGTGGCTCGGGGCCCGGGGGTGGGGCGGGGGGGGGGGGGCGCCCCCCCCCCCCGCGGGGGGGGGGGGCGGCCCCCCCCCCCGGCACACAAGATTCACGCAAACACCCAACCCCCGCCCAACACCCCCCCCCCCCGCG
>NZ_JBHWBW010000735.1:0-2318 GCF_042735675.1 Kitasatospora sp. NPDC059571 | reverse complement strand
GCCCGGCGGCGCGGCCCGAGGAGCCCCTCGACTCTGACTAAGCGCTTGCTTAGACTCTGCCGGGAGCCCTGCCGCATCGGCGCGGCACGGCCGCCCGCGCCAGGAGGCCGCCATGCCCGGAACCAACCGCCAGATCCGCCTCGCCGCCCGCCCCGTGGGCGAGGTCAAGCCCGAGGACTGGGAGCACGCCGAGGCCGAGCGGGCCGAGCCGGGCGACGGCGAGTTCGCCGGCCGCACCCGCTTCATCTCGCTCGACCCCGCGATGCGCGGCTGGCTGGACGACCGCCCCTCCTACCTGCCGCCGGTCGGGCTCGGCGAGGTGATGCGGGCCGGCAGCGTGGTGGAGGTGACCGCCTCGAACCACCCCCGCTTCCAGGTCGGCGACCTGGTGGTCGGCACCTTCGGCGTGCAGGAGCAGGTCGTCTCCGACGGCCGCGGCGTGCTGCGGATCGACCCGTCGCTCGCCGCCCCGTCCACCTACCTCGGCGCCCTCGGCATGCCCGGCATGACCGCGTACTTCGGCCTGCTGGAGGTCGGCGCGCTCAAGGAGGGCGAGACGGTCGTGGTCTCCGGCGCGGCCGGCGCGGTGGGCAGCCTGGTCGGCCAGATCGCCAAGGTGAAGGGCTGCCGGGTCATCGGCATCGCCGGCGGACCGGACAAGTGCGCCCTGCTGACCGACGAGCTCGGCTTCGACGCCGCGATCGACTACCGCTCCGAGGACGTCCGCAAGGCGCTGCGCGAGCACTGCCCGGACGGCATCGACGTCTACTTCGACAACGTGGGCGGCGACATCCTGGACGCCGCGCTGGCCCGCCTCGCGATGCACGCCCGGGTGGTCATCTGCGGCGCGATCAGCCAGTACAACGCCGAGTCCAAGGTCGCCGGCCCGTCCAACTACCTCTCCCTGCTGGTCCGCCGGGCCCGGATGGAGGGCTTCGTGGTGTTCGACTACGCCGCCCGCTACAAGGAGGCCGCCGCCGAGCTCGCGGGCTGGATCGCCGAGGGCCGGATCACCGTCAAGGAGCACCTGGTGCGCGGCACGGTGGACGACTTCCCGGCCACCCTGCAGATGCTGTTCCGCGGCGAGAACGTCGGCAAGCTCGTGCTGGAGCTGGTGTGAGCGCGCCGCCGCCGCGCGACTGGGCCTCGTTCCAGTTCGAGATCTACCTGAACGGCATGACCGGCGCGGTGCCGCGGCTGCCCGCCGACCTGACCCGGCTGGAGCAGCTGGCCGAGCAGCGGCTCGGGCCGGGGCCGGTCGGCTACGTCGCGGGCAGTGCCGGCAGCGGCAGCACCGAGCGGGCCAACCGGCAGGCGCTGGACGCCCACCGGATCGTGCCGCGGATGCTGCGCGACGTCAGCAGCCGCGACCTGCGCACCGAGGTGTTCGGCACCACCCTGCCGGCCCCGCTGGCGCTGGCCCCGGTCGGGGTGCTGTCGATCATGCACCCGGACGCCGAGCCGGCCGCGGCCCGGGCGGCCGCCGCCGAGGGCGTGCCGTTCATCCTCTCCTCGGCCTCCAGCACCCCGATGGAGCAGGTCGCCGAGGCGATGGGCGACGGCGAGCGCTGGTTCCAGCTGTACTGGGCCCGGGACCGCGAGGTGACCCGTTCCTTCCTGGCCCGGGCGCGGGCCGCCGGGTACACCGCCCTGTTCGTCACCCTCGACACCCCGCTGCTGGCCTGGCGCCCGCGCGACCTCGACCAGGCGTACCTGCCGTTCCTGCACGGCGTGGGCACCGCGAACTACTTCACCGACCCGGCGTTCCTGGCCGGGCTGGCCAAGCCCGTCCACGAGGACCCGAACGCCGCGGTGCTGCACTTCGCGGGCATGTTCGCCGACCCGGCCAAGACCTGGCCCGACCTCGCCTTCCTGCGGGAGAACTGGGACGGCCCGATCGTGCTCAAGGGCGTCCTGCACCCGGACGACGCCCGGATGGCCGCCGACGCGGGCATGGACGGCGTGGTGGTCTCCAACCACGGCGGCCGGCAGGTGAACGGCTCGATCGGCGCCGCGCAGGCGCTGCCCGGGATCGCGGACGCAGTCGGCGACCGGCTGACCGTGCTCTTCGACAGCGGTATCCGCACCGGTGACGACGTGTTCAAGGCGCTGGCCCTGGGCGCGCGGGCGGTGCTGCTCGGCCGCCCCTACGCCTACGGGCTCGGGCTGGACGGCGAGGCCGGGGTGCGCCACGTGATCCGGTCGCTGCTGGCCGAGTTCGACCTGACGCTGGCCCTGTCCGGGCACCGGACCCCGGACGGCCCGGACCGCTCGGCGCTGGCCCCGGCGTGACGGGAGGGGGCGCCGGGGTGATCCGG
>NZ_JBHWBW010000734.1:0-2334 GCF_042735675.1 Kitasatospora sp. NPDC059571 | reverse complement strand
GGGTGGTTCAGTGCGATCCGCCGCGGCCGCGCCAACCCGTCACGGGCAGCGCGAACTTGGCCACCAGCCGGTCGGTGAACGGGGCGCGGTGCAGTCGGGCCAGCCGCACCGGCGTCCGGCCCTTGCGGACCTCCACCCGCGCCCCGGCGGGGAGTTCGACCGACCGCCGGCCGTCGCACCACAGCACGCCGTGCGGCGTCTTCGGCTGTACCTCGACCGCGAGCACCGAGGCGGGCGAGGTCACCAGCGGCCGGGCGAACAGCGCGTGCGCGCTGATCGGCACCATCAGGAGTGCCTCCACCTCGGGCCAGACGACCGGCCCGCCGCCGGAGAAGGCGTACGCGGTCGAGCCGGTCGGCGTGGCGCACACCACGCCGTCGCAGCCGAAGTTGGACACCGGACGGCCGTCCACCTCGGTGACGACCTCCAGCATCCGCTCCCGCGCGGCCTTCTCGATCGACGCCTCGTTGAGCGCCCAGTCCTCGTGCACCACATCGCCGTTGGTGCGGACCACGACGTCGATCGTCATCCGCTCCTCGACCTCGTAGTCGGCGTCGACCACCCGCTCGACCACCACCGCCAGGTCGTCGCGCTCCGCCTCGGCGAGGAAGCCCACCCGGCCCAGGTTGATCCCCAGCATCGGCAGCCCGGACTCCCGGGCCAGCTCGGCGCCGCGCAGCAGGGTGCCGTCGCCGCCGGCGACCAGGATCAGCTCGCAGCCGTCGGCCGCGCCGTGCCCGCCGGGCACCCGGTCGACGCCCTCGGGCAGGTCGAGGCCGACCGCCTCGGACGCGAGCAGCCGGATTCTGATCCCGGCCTTCAGCAGGCCGTGCACCAGGCCCTCGACGCTGCGCAGCGCCGCCTCCCGGCCGGTGTGCGCGATCAGGAAGACCGTACGTTCCTCGCTCATGCCCGCTGCCCTCTCCCTACGCCTGCCGGGTCGCCCTTGGCCCGGTGAGGCCGCCACACGGCGGTGGCGGCAGGACGTCTGCCAAGCACCCTATCGGGGGCCCTCCGCGACGGCCCGGTCCGCATCGGCCGGATCCAGCCGCGGGGCGCCGCGGCGCAGCCACAGGAAGTACTCGACGTTGCCGGAGGGTCCGGGCAGCGGGCTGGCGGTCACCGCCCGCACGCCGAGACCCAGCTGCCAGGCCTGGTCGGCGACCTGACGGATCGTCTCGGCCCGCAGCTCGGGGCTGCGGACGACGCCGCCGCTGCCGAGCCGCTCCTTGCCGATCTCGAACTGCGGCTTGACCATCATCACCAGGTCCGCGTCCTCGGCGCAGCAGCCCGCCAGGGCCGGCAGCACCAGGCCCAGCGAGATGAACGACAGGTCGCCGACGACCAGGTCGACCGGTGTGCCGCCGATCAGCTCCGGGGTGAGCTCGCGCACATTGGTGCGGTCCATCACGGTGACCCGCTCGTCGCTCTGCAGCGACCAGGCGAGCTGCCCGTAGCCCACGTCGACCGCCAGGACGCGCGCGGCGCCCGCCCGCAGCAGCACGTCCGTGAAGCCGCCGGTGGAGGCACCGGCGTCGAGCGCCAGCCGGCCGCCGACCACCAGGCCCTGCGGCACGAACGCCGCGAACGCGCCGGCGAGCTTGTGGCCGCCCCGCGACACGTAGTCGGGGTCGTCGTCGTCCTTGGCCACCACCAGCGCCGCCGAGGTCTCCACCTGGGTCGCCGGCTTGGTCGCCGTGGTACCGCCGACGGTCACCCGGCCCGCCGCGATCAGTTCGCTCGCGTGCTCGCGCGAACGGGCCAGCTTGCGCCGGACCAGTTCGGCGTCGAGACGGCGTCGTGCCACTGCCACTGCTGTTCCATCTCCTACGTGCCCGGCCCGGCCGGGCCGGGCGGTCACTCGTCGTCGAGCGCGGCCAGGGTGTCCACGAGCCGCTGGTGAACATCCTCGTACACCGCGGCGTGTGCCCCGGTATCCACCCCGTCCAGCGCGGCCAGCGCGGCGAGCGCGTCGTCCACGGAGGGATGGCCGGTATCGGTCGGCTCAGGCACCGCCGTCCCCCGGCTCCTGGGCGGGACGGCGGGTCACGCTCTTCTTGACCACGGTCGTCCGCCGGGCGGTCGCCTTCTTGCCCGCCGGCGGCTGCGCCGCGGTCCGCTTGGCGGTCGCCTTGCGGGTCGTCGTCTTCTTGGCCGTCGTCTTCTTCGCCACGGTCTTCTTCGCCGCGGCCTTCTTCGCCGGCGCCGCGTCCGCGGCCGTCTTCTTCGCGGCCGCCTTCGCCGGGGGCTTGCCCGCAGCGGCCTTCTTGGCCGGTGCACCGTCGGCGGCCCCGTCCGCCGGGACCGGGCCGGCCGGGCGGGCGGTGCTCCGCC
>NZ_JBHWBW010000733.1:0-2335 GCF_042735675.1 Kitasatospora sp. NPDC059571 | reverse complement strand
GTCTCGGAACGGACGGCCGCGGCGCGCGCCCCCGCCCCCGCGGGCCGCCCCCCGACGGCCGCCCCCCGGGCGCCCCGGGCGGGCCGCGGGGGCGGCCCGGGCCGGTGCGCTGGCGGCCGGCTGGTGGCTGGCCGCCGGGACGGCCGCCAGCTGGCTGGTGTACGACCGCTCGGAGCTGAACGGCTTCGGCTGGCTGGACGCCCTGCTGCCGGACGGGCCCGGCGACCACCTGGTGGTCTCGGCCGGGCTGGACGAGGCGAGCGGGCCGATCGCCGCCCGCTGGCCCGCGGCCGCCCAGCTGGTCGCCGACCTGTACGACCCGGCCCTGATGACCGAGGGGTCGATCCGGCGGGCCCGCCGCCGGGTGCCCCCGGCGCCGGGCACCGTGCCGGCCCGGCCCGGCGGGCTGCCGGCCGGGACGGCGTCGCAGGACACCGTGTTCGCGGTGTTCGCCGCGCACGAGCTGCGCCGGGCCGCCGACCGGGAGGCGCTGTTCCGCGAGGTCGCCCGGGCACTGCGCCCGGGCGGCACGCTCGTCCTGGTGGAGCACCTGCGGGACGCCGCCAACACCGCGGTGTACGGCCCGGGGGCATGGCACTTCCGGAGCCGGGCGGAGTGGCTGCGGGTGGCCGGGCTCGCCGGGCTGCGACCCGCGGCCGAGCGGCGGATCGCCGGCCTGGTCGGCGTGTTCGCCTTCCGCGGGGCCGTGCGGTGAGCGGGCTGTTCACGCTGGCGGGCCAGCTGCGGCTGGTCGGCGCGGTCCTGGTCGGCATGGGCCTGTTCCACGCCGTGCTCCCCCGGCTGATCGGCTGGCCGGCCGACCTGGCCGGTACCGCCCTGCTCACCCGTCAGGTCGCCCGGGTGCACCTGTTCTTCGTCGCGCTGACCTGTGTGCTGCTCGGCGCGCTGCCGCTGCTGATGGCGCCCGACCTGCTCGCCGGCACCCCGCTGGGGCGGGCGGTGCTGGCCGGCCAGACGCTGTTCTGGGGCATCCGCTGGCTGTTCGAGTTCGCGGTGTTCTCGCCGAGGATCTGGCGCGGCGACCGCTTCCGGACGGCCGGGCACATCGCGCTCTCCGTGCTGTGGACCTGGGTGACGGCGGTGTTCTCGCTGGCGCTCGCGCAGGCCTGGGCCGCCCGGTGACCGGGCCGGGCGCCGGCCACCGGTCACCGGTCGGTCGGGGCGGTCAGCCGTCCAGCGGGACGGGCTCGGAGCGGGTGGTCCGGTCGGTCACCGAGACCACGCCGTCCACCGAGCGGCACAGCCGCAGGACGGGCAGGACGAGCTCCGGGTCGCCGATGGTGCCGCTGAGCACCACCCGCCCCTGGTCGACCTCCACGCCGACCGCGGACGGGCTCACGCCGGCGACGCGGCCGAGCTCCTCGACGATCTCGCGGTGGATCACCCGGTCCTCGCGCAGGAAGACCCGCAGCAGATCGCCGCGGCTCACCATGCCGGCGAGCCGCCCGTCGGCGTCCACCACCGGGAGCCGCTTCACCCGGTGACGGGTCATCAGCCGGGCCGCGGCCACGATGCTCGCGTCCGGCGTGGTGGACACCACCGGGCCGCTCATCAGCTCGCCCGCGGTGACCGCCGACGGCCCCTCGGCCGCGCCCGCCGCGGCCGCGCCGGACGGCGGGCCGGCCCCCGGCCCGTCGTCCTCCTGGGCGGCCAGCGTGCGCAGCAGGTCGGCCTCGGAGACGATCCCGACCGGGCGGCCCGCCGCGTCCACCACCGGAACCGCGGTGATCTCGAACTCGGCCAGCAGGGCGACGATCTCGCGGAAACCCGTCTCCGGGGCGACCCGGACGACGTGCTCGGTCATCACCGTCCCCACCGTTCGGTGGCTCATCGGTGCGCTCCCTCCTCGGCCGTCAGGATGTCCGCCACCGCCCGCCGCGGTGTGGCGGGCCCGGGCGGCCCGTAGCCGAGCCGCAGCAGCAGGTGGACGCAGCTCGGGCCGCCCGCGGTGTCGCGCAGGCCCAGCCGGGTGTCCGGCCACTCGACGGCCTGGTGCAGCACGGTGGCCCGGACACCGCGGAGCGTGGCGAGCAGCCAGACCCGTTCCAGCGCCTGGCCGGCCCGCAGCCAGTCCGCCGGATGGTCGGTGGCCGTCGCGAGGGTGCACATCTGCGGCGCGGCCTCGAAGACCCGGCTGTGCGGCGCGGCCGCCGGCGGGTGGCCGGTGTAGGCGCGCATCGGCATCCGCGCCTCGTGGTCCTGCGGGCCGAGCGCGTAGGACCGGATGCCGTCGGCGGCCGGGCGCGCGGGGCGCCGCCCCGCGCGGGGGGGGGTAGTCCCGGGGGGGGGGGCCGCGGGCACCCCCCCGTGGCAT
>NZ_JBHWBW010000732.1:0-2341 GCF_042735675.1 Kitasatospora sp. NPDC059571 | reverse complement strand
CTCCCGGGGCCCGCACCGGCCCGCCGCCGTACGTGCACCCCGGCCGGCTCCTCAGCGGCCGAGCGCGTTCTCCAGTTGCTCCTTGTTCATCGAGGAGCGGCCCTTAATATTGCGCTGCCTGGCCTCGTTGTAGAGCTGGTCGTAGGTGGGCCCCTGCGCGCCCCGGTGGGAGCGCCTGCCACCGCGGTGGCCCGAGGAGACGTCCTCGACCGAGCTGCGGCTGGCCGTCCTCGACTCGCCGTGCCGGGCCCGCTCCTTGTTGACCGTCCGGGCAGCGATCTCCTCCGCGCGCTTCTCGCTCGCGCCGCGGTCCAGGGCGCTGTCCCTGATGTGCTCGTACTGCCGCTCCCGCTTCGGGCTCGATCCACGGGGCATGACCGCACTCCTTCCGCTCGCCTTCGGCTCTGGCCTCCGCTCACCGACAGCGACGCGCCTACCCCGGGCGCCGCCGCGCAACCGGATCCGGACCGGCCACGCGCCGGCCGGCCGTGTCCGGATGTGACAGAAGCCCGTCATTGCAGCCGCACCGCACCGCCCCGCACGATGGGGGCATGCCCCAGACCAGCCACCACGTCGTCATCGCGGTCTTCCCCGACGTCGACCTCCTCGATGTCACCGGGCCGGCCGAGGTCTTCGCGCTGGCCAACCGGGAGTCCCCGGACGGCGCCCGCTACCGGGTCAGCCTCGCCGGTCCCGGCCCGGCGGGCCGGGCGGTGGCCACCTCCGCCGGGGTGCGCGTGGTCACCGACCTCGCCTTCGCCGACGTCGGCACCGCCGTGGACACCCTCCTCGTCCCCGGCGCGGTGGACCCGGACCCGGACGGTCCCCGGCCGCGGATCGACCCCGTGGTCGTCGACTGGGTCAGGGCCACCGCCCCGCACGCAGGCCGCATCGCCTCGGTCTGCGTGGGCGCCCACCTGCTCGCCGCGGCCGGCCTCCTCGATGGCCGGACCGCCACCACCCACTGGTCCACCGCGGACCGGCTCGCCGCCGACCACCCCGAGGTCACCGTCGACCCCGACCCGATCTTCGTCCGCTCGGGCCGGGTGTGGACCGGGGCGGGCATCAGCGCCTGCCTGGACCTCGCCCTCGCCCTGGTGGCCGAGGACCACGGCGAGGACCTCGCCCTCGCCGTCGCCCGCCAGCTCGTCGTCTACCTCAAACGGCAGGGCGGCCAGAGCCAGTTCAGCGTCCCGATCAGCAGACCCGCGACCTCCCGCCGGGACATCGACGAGCTGCGCCGATTCATCGCCGACCACCTCACCGCCGACCTGCCGGCGGCCGTGCTCGCCGCACGCATGAGCCTGAGCGAGCGGCATTTCGCCCGGGTCTTCACCCGGGAGACCGGAACCACCCCTGCCGCCTACGTCGAGGCGCTGCGCGTCGAGGCCGCCCGCCGCTTGCTGGAGACCACCGACCAGCCCCTCGACCGGGTCGCCCGGGCCACCGGACTGCGCTCGGTCGAGACCCTGCACCGGGCCTTCCGCCGACAGCTCGGCACCAGCCCCGCCGCCTACCGCCAGCGCTTCCGCACCGGCGTCTGACCACCACCCCGGCACGGGCGGCGCCGACCGCCGCACCCCTGCCCTGCACCACCCTTCTCCCGTCACCGTCCGAAGGAAGGATCAGCCATGCCCGTTTCCAGCACGCTCCGCGAGGTGATCGGCCTGGAGAACAGCCTCCCCCGCCTGGCCGAGGCGACCCTCGTCATGATCGACTTTCAGAACACCTACCGCACCGGCGTCATGGCGCTCGAAGGGGCCGAACAGGCCCTGGACGCCGGTGCCCGACTGCTCGCCGCCGCCCGCGCCGCCGGTGCGCACGTGGTCCACGTCGTCAACGACGGCGGCGAGGGCACCCCGTACGACATCCGCGCGGACATCGGCGCCATCAGCCCCGAGGTCGCCCCGCTCGCCACCGAACCCGTGGTGGTCAAGCGCCTCCCCGACGCCTTCCGCGACACCGGGCTCGACGCGACCCTGCGCGACCTGGGCACGGGCCCCGACCTGGTGCTGGCCGGCTTCATGACGCACATGTGCGTCACCTTCACCGCCCAGGGGGCCTTCGCCCTCGGGTACCGGCCGACCGTCGTCGCCGAGGCGACCGCCACCCGCAGCCTGGCCACCCCCGACGGCGGCCTCCTGCCGGCCGCCGTCCTCCAGCAGGCCGCCCTCACCACGATCGGCGACCTCTTCGGCACTGTCGCCGCCCGCGTCGGCGACCTCGCTCCCTGAGTCCCGCCGGCCGGGGGGGCGCGGCCCCCCGGGGCGCGGGCTGACGCCCGGCCGGGCGGCCCCCCCCGCGCCCAGATAAGGAGGGGGGGAGAGTGTTAGCAACACAA
>NZ_JBHWBW010000731.1:0-2382 GCF_042735675.1 Kitasatospora sp. NPDC059571 | reverse complement strand
TGTCCGCGGCCTCGCCGTCGACTGGCCGGCGGTCTTCGCCGGCACCGGCGCCCGCCGGGTCGACCTGCCCACCTACCCCTTCCAGCGGCAGCGGTACTGGCCGGAGGCCCCGGTCGCCGTGGCGGCCGCCGCGTACGGCGCGGCGGGGCAGGGCGGCGACCCGGTGGATGCCCGGTTCTGGGAGGCGGTGGAGAGCGAGGATCTGGCGACGCTGGCGGCGACCCTGGAGGTGGACGCCGCGGACGCGCAGTCCCCGCTGAATGCCCTGGCGCCCGTCCTGCCGGTGCTCTCGGCCTGGCGGCGTCAGCAGCGGGAGCAGCACCTGGTGGACGGCTGGCGCTACCGGGTGGTCTGGCGGCCGCAGGCCGACGCCTCGTACGACGGGGTGCTGACCGGTGACTGGTTGCTGGTCGTCCCGGCGGACGGCACGCTCCCGTCGGCCGGGCAGCAGTGGACCGCCGCGGTCGAGCGGGCCCTGTCGGACGGCGGGGCGCGGGTGCGGCGGATCGCGGTCGACGCGGGCGCCTGCGAGCGCGCCGCGCTCGCCGAGCTGCTGCGCGCTGCCGGGGATGCGGCAGGTGAGGCCCCGGCCGGTGTCCTCTCGCTGCTGGCCCTGGACGAGGAGCAGCACCCCGTCCACCCGGCCCTCGCCGCCGGACCGGCTGCGACCGCGGTGCTCGTCCAGGCCCTCGGTGACACCGGGATCGGTGCCCCGCTGTGGTGCGTGACGCGCGGCGCGGTGGCGACGGGCGCGGGCCAGGGTGTGCTGAGCCCGGTCCAGGCGCAGGTCTGGGGCCTGGGCCGGACGGTGGCCCTGGAACACCCCGAGCGCTGGGGCGGTCTGGTCGACCTGCCGGAGACGGTGGACGACCGGGCGGCGGCCCGCCTGGCGGGCGTGCTCTGCGCCGGGGACGGCGAGGACCAGCTGGCGGTACGCCGCTCCGGCGTCCTGGCCCGGCGCCTGGTGCGCGCCGAGCGGCCCACTGCCGCGACCACGCCGTGGCGGCCCCGCGGCACGGTGCTGGTCACCGGCGGCACGGGCGCGCTCGGTTCGGAGGTGGCCCGCTGGCTGGCCCGCAACGGCGCCGAGCACCTGGTGCTCACCGGCCGGCGCGGTGCCGATGCCCCGGGTGCGGTCCGGCTGCGCGACGAACTGGCGGCCACCGGCGTCCGGGTGACCCTGGAGGTCTGCGACGCCTCCGACCGCGAGGCGGTGGAGTCGCTGGTCAAGCGGCTGCTCGTGGACGCGGACGGCCTGCCGCTGCGCGCGGTGGTGCACGCCGCCGGTGTCACCCAGGACACCGCGCTGATGGACAGCGACCTCGCCGAACTGGCGGCTGTCGTGGACGCCAAGGTGTCCGGGGCGGTCCACCTCGACGCGGCACTCGGCGACACCGAGCTGGACGCCTTCGTCCTCTTCTCGTCGATCGCCGGGGTGTGGGGCTCCGGTGGCCAGACCGGCTATGCGGCGGCCAACGCCTTCCTCGACGCGCTCGCCGAGCGGCGCCGCGCCGCCGGACTCGCCGCCACCTCGGTGGCGTGGGGCCCGTGGGGCGGCATCGGGATGGCGGCGGACGACGCCGCTGCCGCCGAGCAGCTGCGCCGGCGCGGCCTGCGGGTGATGGCGCCGGAGCTCGGCATCGCCGCGCTCCAGCAGGCGCTGGACCACCGGGAGACGGCGCTGACCGTGGCGGACGTGGACTGGGCGCTGTTCGCCCCGGCCTTCACCGCCGCCCGGCCGCGGCCGCTGATCGGCGACCTGCCCGAGGTCCGCGAGGCGCTGGAGGGCGCCGCCGCAGGGCCGGAGGCGGGTGCGGCCGAGCAGTCCGCAGCGTTCCTGGAGCAGCTGCGGTCGATGCCCGCCGTCGAGCGGGAACGGGCGCTGCTGGAGCTGGTCCGCGGCGAGGTCGCCGCCGTCCTCGGCTACGCGGGGGCCGCGGCGGTCGAGGCCGCGAGGGCGTTCACCGAGCTGGGCTTCGACTCCCTGACCGCGGTCGAGCTGCGCAATCGGCTCGGCGCCGCCGTCGGCCTGCGGCTGCCCACCAGCCTGGTGTTCGACTACCCGAACCCGGCCGCGCTCGCCGCCCACCTGCGGGCCGAGATCGCCGGCGACGACGAGACCGGCGCGGCCCCGGCGCTCGCCGAACTCGACGCGCTGGACCGGACGCTGTCCGCCGTCGCGCCGGACCATGCCGACCGCGCCCGCGTCACCGCCCGGCTCCAGGCCCTGTTGGCCAAGTGGAACGCGGCCGGCGGCACGGCGGACGAGGCCGACGAGGACGAGCTGGACGACGTGTCCGCCGACGACCTCCTCGACCTCATCGACAAGGAATTCGGCAGGTCCTGACCGTGCTCTCCCTTCCTGCCGGGGCGGGCCGAGCC
>NZ_JBHWBW010000730.1:1682-2414 GCF_042735675.1 Kitasatospora sp. NPDC059571 | reverse complement strand
CCTCGGCGCCGTGGGCGGCCTCGCCGACCACCGAGGTGTCGGGGGTGCTCTCCAGCAGCATGCGGAAGCGCAGCCGCTGCAGCGGCTGGTCGTCGACGATGAGCACGGTGGTCACGGTGTACGGCCTTCGGGGACGGGGAGCGGGGTCAGCAGGAGGACGGCCTCGACGGCCCAGCCACCGCCGGGCAGCGGACCGGCCGTGACGCTCCCGTCGTACAGGGCGGCGCGCTCGCACATCCCGGCGATGCCGTGGCCGCCGCCGGCGGGGGCGGCGTGCGGGCGGGCGGCCGGCCCGCCGGGCGGACCGGTGTCGTACACGCTCAGCCGGACCTCGGTGGCACCGACCGCGAGCCGGAGCTCGGCACAGGTGCCGGCCCCGGCGTGCTTGAGCGCATTGGTGAGCGCCTCCTGGGCGATCCGGTAGACCGTCAGCTGGACCGCGGGGTCGAGGGTCTGCGGGTCCCCCGCGGTGCGGAAGGCGACCCGGGGGCCGGCGGCGCGGATCCGGGCGCAGAGCGCGTCGAGGGCGGCGATCCCGGGCTGGGGGCTGAAGTCGGCGCCCTCGTCCCGTTCCCGCAGGACGCCGAGCAGGCGCCGGATCTCGCCGAGCGCCTGCCGGCCGGTGCCGGCGATGAGTTCGAGCGCCTCCCGGCTGCGGCCGGGGTCGGGGGGGCGCGAGCGGGGCGGCGCCGGCGGGGGGCGGGGGGTGATAGAGTGTGTTTTGAGTGCGAG
>NZ_JBHWBW010000730.1:0-1672 GCF_042735675.1 Kitasatospora sp. NPDC059571 | reverse complement strand
CGCCCCGCCGCCCCCAGCCGGCGCCTCTCCGCCCCCGCCCGCGCCGGCGGCGGGGCCCGCGAGTTATCGCCGCCCCCCCGCGGCGGCGCGCGGGCGCCCCCCCCGCCGCGTAGGCGCCGCCGTCGGCGAGGCCGATGATGACGGAGAGGTTGTGCCCGACGATGTCGTGCATCTCGCGGGCCACCCGTGCGCGTTCGGCGGCGGCGGCGAGCTCGGCGCGCTGGTCCCGCTCGATCTCCAGCCGGACGGCCCGCTCACGCAGCGCCACCACGTACGCCCGGCGGATCCGCAGCACCAGCCCGAGCGCGACGGAGGCGGTCGCCGTGCCGGCCAGGAAGAACAGCGCGTCCCCGAAGAAGACCGTGGGTGACAGCCGGACGGCAATCAGCCCGAGCGCCGCGGCCGTGGCGCCGCAGGCCCACGGCAGGTGCGGGAGCGGCGCGTGCAGGGCCACCGCGTACAGGGTCACCAGCAGGGCGACGTCCGCCCGGAGCCACAGCACGGCGACCCACTGCACGGCGACGACCGCGGCGACCACGGCGAACGCGGCGGACGGGGCCCGGCGGCGCCACCACAGCGGCACCACCAGGGCGAGCTGCAGCACCAGGACGCCGGCCGTGGGCAGCCGGGCCAGCCGGGGCCGCAGCCCGCGCGAACCGTCGGGCACCAGGTCCGGGATGCAGAACAGCACGAACGCCGCGGCCACCACCGCCGTGTCCAGCAGCCACGGGTGGTCGGTGTCGACCTGGTGCAGGCGCTGCCCGACCCGTACCAGACGGCCGATCAGCGGGTGTCCTCCCAGGCCGTCGAGACCGGGGAGCGCAGGGTCCTGGGAGGGCAGGGTCGCGACTGTCACGCCTCCCATACTGGGCGAGGCCCCCGTCGGCGGCGGCCGGTGCGCGGCCTGCGCTCCGCTGCCGTCCTCCGTCCGGGTGGCCGCCGCGGCGGCGGGTCCGGGCGGCGGGTCCGTTCGGGGCGCGTCAGGATCGCGGCCGGCGGCGTCAGGGAGCTGTCAAGGAGGCGTCCGGGCGGCCGGTGCGCGGCTTTGCTGGAGTCCGGATTGGTACGGACGACAGAGGATGGATCATGAACGTCAGCCGCCGGGACGAGGACGGCCCGCGCCGGGTCGTGGTCGGGGTCAGCGGTTCGCTGGGGAGTCTCGCCGCGCTGCACCGCGCGGTGGCGGAGGCCGGACGCCTCGGTGCCGAGGTACTGGCCGTACTGGCGTGGGAGCCGCCCGGCGGGGAGTTCGGCTACCGGCGCTCGCCCTGCCCGCCGCTGCTCGCCGCGGTGCGCGACGCGGCCGCCGGACGGCTGGCCACCGCCCTCGGCGAGGCGTTCGGCGGGGCCCGGCCCGCGGTGCCGCTGCGGTCGCTGGCGGTCCGCGGGCAGACCGTGCCGGTGCTGGTCGGGCTCGCCGGCCGGCCGGACGACCTGCTGGTGGTCGGCGCAGGCCGCGGGCTGCTGCGGCGGGGCCTGCGCCCCTCGGTCGCGGCCGGCTGCCTCCGGCAGGCCGGCTGCCCCGTGCTGGCCGTGCCGCGGCCCGCGCTCCAGCACGACCTGGACGCGCTGCACCGCCGCCACTTCTGGCACCTGCCGGAAGAGCCGGTGCCCGCCCGGTGACCGGGCCGTTCCGGGCGGCGGACGCCGGCGGGGCCGGGCCCCCGCGCAG
>NZ_JBHWBW010000729.1:0-2426 GCF_042735675.1 Kitasatospora sp. NPDC059571 | reverse complement strand
GTGCGTCACATCGCGGGCTGGGCCAGCGCGCCGGTGGCGACCTGGGTGGCCGCCGCCCCCAGGTTGCCGAGCACCTCGGTCGCGGAGACCTTCTGGTCGTCGCCGCCGAGCGAGGCCTTGGCGCCAGGTACGGCCTGCACCGGGGCGGTCACCAGCTGCGGGTCGAGCTCGCCGAAGGAGAGCGCGCCGTCGGCGAACTCCCCGCTGTGGTCGGCGGCGTAGCGGACCGGCTGGCCGAGCTCCAGGGCCGGGCCCGCGGTGTGCAGCGGTGCGGCGGGCATGGCCAGCACGGCCTGGCCCAGGTCGGCGCCGCGGTCCGCGACCGGCAGCGGCACCACCGCGTCGAGCTGCGGCCCCACCCGCCCGGTGTTGAGCGCGGGCACCACCCGGTCCGGGACGAGCTGCTCGCCGGGGTGCTCCGCGGGCACCGGCGGCTGGAGCGGCGAGGCGGGCAGCCCGCCGGAGAGCCGGCCGTCCTGGGTGAGCAGCGGCAGCGGCACGTTGAACGGGACCTCCCGGCCGGCCAGTCCGTCCTCGACGGAGGCCACCTCGCCCGGGGTCATCGGCCGCGCCTCGGCCGCGCCCTGGGCGGCGGCGACGCCGGCGCCGACTGCGAGCAGCAGGGCGCCGGTCGCCCGCTTGGAGAGCTTCATGCTATTCACCGTTCTGTCCGAATATCTGTGCATGGGATTGGCTGCGCGCATGGAGAGCCGTGCGGAAAATCAATCTGCGCAACGACCGACGCACGACGGGATTGCGACGGTTAACCGGTACGGGCTAATAGTGCGACTGGAATACCGCCACGGTGATGATCCATCAGACGTCTGCGAAGAATCTGCGTAACTTTCCCGGCGGTCATTCTTTGAACCGGATGTCGCAGCTCGACGGCGACGCGACCGGAATCAGTCGAATACCGGGCACGGCCGCCGAGCCGGCACCCGAGCTTTTCAGAGAGGTATCTCCCCATGCTGAAGAAGACCTTCGCGGGCCTCGGCCTGGCGGCCGCCGCGCTCGCCGCCGCGGCGTCCCCGGCCGGCGCCATCGGCAACGCGGACGGCTCCGCCGGCTCGATCCAGGGCAACGGCGGCACCAACGCCACCGGCACCTGGGGCGACCACAGCCCCAACTTCCACTTCGCCGACAACCCGAACGTCTGCCTCCCCGAGATCCACAACGTGGGCGTGGCCGTGCTCGGCGTCGCGGTGCCGGTCGAGGTCGACGCGCTCAACAACCAGCCGAAGCAGACCTGTGTGGTCGGCGACGGCACCATCGGCAGCGGCGACGGCGGTGTGTCCCACCTGATCGGCTGACGCCGACCGACCGCTCCACCCGGGAGCCCCGCTCCCGTCCCCCGATTCCCCGGTCCGGCCGTTCCCCCGGCCAGGCCGACCACCCGCCCGGCGCGAGCCACCCGCCGGGAGAGGCTCCACTCCATCAGAAGATCCGAAGAAGGAATTCTCGAAATGATCAAGAAGGCTCTCGCCGCCGCCGGCGTCGCCGCCGCCGGTGTCGCCATGGTCGCCTCCCCCGCGATGGCCATCGGCGACGCCGACGGTGCCGCCACCTCCCTGCAGGGCAACGGCGGCACCAACGCCACCGGCACCACCGGCGACCACAGCCCGAACTACCACACCCTCGACAACCCGAACCTCTGCCTGCCCGAGGTCCACAACATCGCGGTCGGCGCGGTCGTCGGCCTCGCCGTGCCGATCGAGGTCCCGGTCCTCAACAACCAGCCGAAGCAGACCTGTGTCGTCGGCCAGAACACCGTGGGCAGCGGCGACGGCGGCGTGTCCCACCTGATCGGCTGACCCTGCCGGTCGAACTGCCGCCGGGCCCGGGGGGAACAGCTCCTCGGGCCCGGCGGTCTGCTGTCCGCCCGGCCCCTGCCGTACGACGCCGCCGGTGCCGCGCACCGGTCCCGGCCGCACCGGCCGTCCCGCCCGACGGGCCGTCCGGCGCATCCGGGTGACGCCGCGTCACCTCGGCGCGTACGGCGGGGGCCGGACCCCCGTTGTGATCACTATGTGTCAGTGCCACGCAGCGTGCCGGGCCCGCTCCGGGTGCCGTCGGCCCGCTGCCGAAGAGAGGACGTCTCCATGAAGAGCATGCTCGCCAAGGCCCTGCTGACCACGGTCGGCGCGATCGCCGTCGCCGGTGTCGCGGCCCCGGCGTACGCCCACGTCGACGCGGGCGGCGGCGGCACCCTGATCGCCACCGCGGACGAGCCCTTCGTCGCGGGCGAGGCCCACGGCTGGGCGGAGACCAGCCACATCGCGGTGGCCGGTCAGAAGTGGGGCTGGGCGACCAGCACGGCGGTCGGCGGCGGCGGCGACGGCGAGGCCCACATCGGCTGACGGCGCCGACGCGAAGGCCCGGCCCCGGTAGTTCCCCGGCCCCGGCGGAGGGCGGGGGGGGGGGGGGCC
>NZ_JBHWBW010000728.1:0-2429 GCF_042735675.1 Kitasatospora sp. NPDC059571 | reverse complement strand
GCGGGGGGGCCCACCCCCTCGACCGCACCCACCTCCCGCACCCGGTTGTGCTGGCCGGCGCCCGCGGTGCCGATGCCGTAGGCGCCGCGGGCCTTGGCGATCTGCACGGCGAAGTGGCCGACGCCGCCGGCCGCCGCGTGCACCAGCACCCGCTCGCCGGGGCGGACGCCGGCCGCGTCCACCAGCGCCTGCCAGGCGGTGAGCCCGGCCAGCGGCAGCGCCGCCGCCTCCACGTGGGTCAGGCCGGCGGGCTTGGGTGCGAGGTGGCGGGCCGGGGCGACCACGTACTCGGCGTATCCGCCGGCCTGCCGCGGGAACAGCGGCATGCCGAAGACCTCGTCGCCGGGGCGGAAGATGCCGACGCCGGGGCCGACGGCCTCGACCGTGCCGGACACGTCCCAGCCGACCGCGGGCACGGCACCCCATTCGATGAGCGCTCCGCCGGCCCGGGTCTTCCAGTCCACCGGGTTCACCCCGGCCGCGTGCACCCGCACCAGGACCTCGTTCAGGCCGGGCTCGGGGCGCTCGACCTCGCGCTCGACCAGGTTCTCGGGCCCGCCCCACTGCTCCACGACCACCGCACGCATGTTCTCTGCCTCGTCCTTCGTTCCGATCCGTGTGCGCCGGGATCCCCCGGCGACGCAGTCCACGATCCGGCACACCGGCCCGGCGCGGTGTTGGCCGTTCGGCCACTATGTGACAGGATCTGGCCATGGACGAAGGAGCGACGGCGATGACGGAGAGCGAGCGGGACGGCACGACAGGTGCACCGGCCCGACGGCACCGGATCGCCGTGCTCGCCCTGCCCGGGGTCCCGCCCTTCGAACTCGGCATCCCCTCCCGCGTCTTCGGCAGCGCCGAGGACGCCGAGGGCCTCCCGCTCTACGAGGTCGCGGTCTGCACCGCGGACGGCGCCCCCGTCCTCAGCGACGCGGGTTTCACGGTGCAGCCGGCCGCCGGCCCCGAGGCGATGGCCGCCGCGGACACCGTGATCGTCCCGCCGACGCACGCCATGCCCGAGCTGGGCCGCGGCGGCCCCCTACCGCCCGAGGTCGCCGCGGCCATCGCCGGGATCCGCCCCGGCACCCGACTGGTGTCGATCTGTACCGGCTCCTACGTGCTCGCCGCGGCGGGCCTGCTCGACGGCCGGCCGGCCACCACCCACTGGAACCTGGCCCCGGAGTTCCGCCGGGCCTACCCCGGGGTCAAGCTCGACGAGGACGTCCTGTTCGTCGACGACGGCGACGTGCTGACCTCCGCGGGCGTGGCCGCCGGCGTCGACCTGTGCCTCCACATCATCCGCCGCGACCACGGTGCGGCCACCGCCAACCGGGCCGCCCGCATGTGCGTCGTCCCGCCCTGGCGCGACGGCGGGCAGGCCCAGTACATCGACCGCCCCGTCCCGGAGCCCACCGTCGCCAGCACCACCGCCACCCGTGCCTGGGCGCTGGAACACCTCGGCGAACCGCTCCCCCTGGACCGGCTCGCCGAACACGCCCGGATGAGCCTGCGCTCGTTCACCCGGCGGTTCCGCGACGAGGTCGGCATGACCCCGGTCCAGTGGCTCACCGCCCAGCGCCTGGACATGGCCAAGCACCTGCTGGAGACCACCGACCTGCCGATCGACCTGGTCGCCCACCGGGCCGGCCTCGGCTCCGGGAACTCCCTGCGCACCCACATGCGCACAGCCTTCGGGGTCTCCCCCGCCGCCTACCGCCGCACCTTCAACCCGCACGACATCACCGCCCCGGACGGGGCCGCCACCGGATCCGTGGCCTAGCTGCGCGGCGCCGTCGCGCGGCCGGCCGAGCACAACGCAGAGCGGGCGCAGCGAGTTGCCCCGGACTGTGCCGGACGAGGCTGTCGGCGGGTACGGAGAGCGGTCATCGGCGCGGCAACGAGCCTTCCGGCCCCGGCAGGTCTACATCTCGACTGGGACGACCAACCTATCGGGAGTACAGACATGGGCCTCATCCACATCGAGCTGTTCGCGACCCTCGACCTCGTCGGGCAGGCACCCGGCGGACCCGACGAGGACCCGGTCGGGTTCCCGTTCGGGGGGTGGCAGGCGCCCCTGCTCGACGAGGCCACCGGGGCGCAGATCCGTTCCGCGTACGAGGGCACGGACGCCCTCCTGCTCGGCCGGCGGACCTACGACATCTTCGCCGCCTACTGGCCGCACCAGAAGGACGGCGAGATCGCCGAGCTCTTCAACCGCGTCCCGAAGTACGTGGCCTCCCGCGGCAGGCCCGCCCTCCCGTGGGCCGGCTCCACGCGGCTCGGCCCGGATCTGGCCGCTGCGGTGCAGGAGATCCGGGACCGGCACGAGCACGTGAGACATCTCAGGGGGCTATTGAGTCAAGCAGCAGCCGTGATTGATGACGTGACGGAGGAGGTGAAGGCATGGTTCTCGTCGAACAGCTGGCGGT
>NZ_JBHWBW010000727.1:0-2436 GCF_042735675.1 Kitasatospora sp. NPDC059571 | reverse complement strand
GGGGGGGGTGTCCCCCCCGGCCCCAACCCTCTGGTGGGGGGGGGCGGTGTCCGCCTTGGCCCGCCCGCTCCAGCGCCTCGACGCCGGTGCGCAGCGCGGTGATCCGCTGCTCCAGGGTGAAGCCGGCCGGGGCCAGGGTCAGCGTGGTGACGCCCGCGTCGGCGTACGCCTGCATCCGGCCGGCGATCCGGGCGGTGTCGCCGAGCAGCGAGGTGGCGTCGATCAGCTCGTGCGGGACGGCGGCGGCGGCGCCGGCCTTGTCGCGGGCGAGGTAGCGCTCCTGGATCTCGTCCGCGGCCTGCTCGAAGCCCATCCGGCGGGTCAGCTGGTTGTAGAAGTTCTTCTCCTTGCTGCCCATGCCGCCGATGTACAGGGCGGCGTAGTCGCGCTGGGCGTCGGCGGCCGCCTTGACGTCGTCGCCGACCGAGATGGTGACGGTGGGGCAGAGGTCGAAGCCGTCCAGGGTGAGCCCGGCCTTCTCGCGGCCGGCCCGCAGCGGGTCGACGGAGAGCGCGGCGTGCTCGGGCGCGAAGAAGATGCCGAGCCACCCGTCGGCGATCTCGCCGGTCTGCTCCAGGTTCTTCGGGCCGATCGCGGCGATGTAGAGCGGGATGTGCTCGCGCACCGGGTGCACGGTGAGCTTGATCGGCTTGCCGGGGCCGCCGGGCAGCGGGAGCGTCCAGTTGGCGCCCTCGTGGACGAGGCGCTCCCGGGCCATCGCCTTGCGGATGATCTCCACGTACTCGCGGGTGCGGGCCAGCGGCTTGTCGAACTTGACGCCGTACCAGCCCTCGGAGACCTGCGGGCCGGAGACGCCGAGGCCGAGCCGGAACCGGCCGCCGGAGAGCGTGTCCAGGGTGGCGGCGGTCATCGCGGTCATGGTGGGCGTGCGGGCCGGGATCTGGAAGATCGCCGAGCCGACGTCGATCCGCTCGGTCTTCGCGGCGACGTAGCTGAGCACCGTGGCGGCGTCCGAGCCGTACGCCTCGGCGGCCCAGCAGACCGCGTAGCCGAGCCGGTCCGCCTCCTGGGCGACCGCGATGTTGTCGGCGTCCATGCCGAGGCCCCAGTAGCCGAGGTTGATACCGAGTCGCATAGGGATGCCACGCCTTCCTTCAGTCCGTACGGCGAGGGTAGCCGCGCCGCCGCCGGACATGCTACTGGCCGGTAGCTGTGGCCTGCGTCACCTCCGCCGCGCGGGTCTCCGCCACGCTGCGTGTCGCGGCCGCTACGCTCTGCCGACGTGGGGGATCCCTCCCCACCTGCGGATTTTCAGCACCCGGAGGGCCGTCCCGATGGAACAGCGCCACCTCGGCCGCACCGGCCTGAAGGTCTCCCGGCTCGGCCTCGGCACCATGACCTGGGGCCGCGACACCGACGAGCACGAGGCCGCCGAGCAGCTCAAGGCCTTCGTCGACGCCGGCGGCACGCTGGTCGACACCTCCGACGCGTACGCCGACGGCGGCGCCGAGTACCTGATCTCCCGGCTCACCGACGGCCTCGTCCCCCGCGCGGAGCTGGTCATCGCCACCAAGGCGGGCGCGCCGGCCGGCCCGGGCCGCCGCCGCGACGCCTCCCGCGGCCACCTGCTGGCCGCCCTGGACGCCTCGCTGCGCCGCCTGGGCACCGACCACGTCGACCTCTGGCAGGTCGACGGCCACGACCCCGCCACCCCGCTGGAGGAGACGCTGCACGCCCTCGACCTGGCGGTCGCCTCCGGACGGGCCCGCTACACCGGCTTCTGCGACTCCAGCGGCTGGCAGCTGGCCAAGGCCTGCGCCTGGCACCACGGCCACCCCTCCCGGGTCCCGCCCGCCGCGGCGCAGCTGGAGTACTCGCTGCTCCAGCGCGGCCTGGAGCGCGAGGTGCTGCCCGCCGCCCTGGACGCCGGCGTCGGCCTGCTCGCCTCCTCGCCGCTCGGCCGCGGGGTGCTCACCGGCAAGTACCGGCACGGCGTGCCGCCCGAGTCCCGGGGCGCCGCCGCGTACCACGCCGCGGTGGTCCAGCCCTACCTCGGCGAGCGGTCCCGGCGCATCGTCGACGCCCTCGCCACCGCGGCCGACGGCCTCGCCAGCAGCCCGCTGAAGGTCGCCCTCGCCTGGGTCCGCGACCGCCCCGGCGTGGCGAGCGCGCTGCTCGGCGCCCGCACCGCCGCCCAGCTGCAGTCGGCCCTGTCGGTGGAGGCCCTTACGCTTCCGGGTGAGATCCGCGGTGCGCTCGACGACGTCTCGGCGCCGGTGCACCGCTACCCGGACCAGGGCTGGACGGAACTGTGACGCCGCCCGTGAGGAGCTGACATGACGCAAGCGGAGCACACCGCCCCGGACCGGCAGGCCGAGGCGGTCGCCGCACTGGCCGAGGCGATCCGCGCGGCGGGGGCGTCGTCCGGGCCCGCCGACCCCGACTCCCCCACCGCGGCCGGACCCGCCCCGGACC
>NZ_JBHWBW010000726.1:0-2439 GCF_042735675.1 Kitasatospora sp. NPDC059571 | reverse complement strand
TCTAACCCCCCCGGGCGCGCCCCCCCGGGCGGCCGGGCCGGGCCCGGGGCGCCCCCCCGCGCGCCCGCGCCCGGCGAGGCCTCGACCATCAGCGCCCCGCCGGAGCCCTGGTGGAAGACGCCGGGCGCGGTCTGCAGCACGTTGTACGGGACCATCCCGGCGATCACCGGGTGCCCGCCGCCGATCGCGGCCCGCAGCACCTCGGCGTTGTGCAGACCGTTCTGCAGGCTGACCACCGCCGCGCCGGGGGCGAGCCGGCCGGCCAGTTCGGCGCCGGCCGCCGCGGTGCCCGCCGACTTGACCGTCACCAGCACCAGGTCGGCGTCGCGGACGGCGTCGGGCGAGGTCGCGGTCCGCAGCCGCGGGCCGGGGATGCGGACGGCGGCGCGCCCGCCGCCGGTCAGCGTCAGGCCCTCGTCCGCCAGGACGGCCATCGCGGCCGGGCGGCCGATCAGCGTGACGTCGGCCACCGCGGAGAGCAGGCCGCCGACGTGGCAGCCGATGCTTCCGGCGCCGAGGACGGCGATGCGCAGACGGCCCGGCTGTGGGGCCGGGGCGCCCGGTGCGGCTTCGTCCTGCGGGCGGTCCTTCGGCTGGTTCGGCTCGGGCGGCACGGCGGCTCTCCCTGGGGCGCTCGGGGATCTCGGGGGGGCGTGCGGAGCACCCTAGCGCCGGCCGGCCGCGCGGTCACCGGCGGGCGCTGCGATCACCGGCCGCCCGGTCGCCGAGGGGTCGCCGCCCGGTCGCCGTCCCCTTCGTCGGCCGCGGGCCGCCCGGTCGCCGTCCGGCTCCGGGTGCGGGGTCGGTCGGCGCCCGGTGGGTCAGGAGGCGGTGCCGACCAGGGCGGTGGCGGCCCGGCGCAGATGGCCCCGGGTGGCCTCGCCGTCCAGGTAGCCGCCGACCATGCTGCCGTCGCGCAGCAGGACGAGGATGCCCGCGGCGGTGTCCGGCTCGGGGTGCCCGCAGTCGGCGGCCAGCCCGGCGAGTGCGGAGCGGAACCATCGGCGGTGCTCGGACACGGCCTGCCGCACGGGGTGTCCGGGATCCGGGTACTCGGCCGCCGCGTTGATGAACGGACAGCCGCGGAAGCCGGGGCCGCAGATCTCGTCGGCGAGCGTGTCGACCAGCAGCTGCAGGGTCTGCCGCGGGTCGTGCACGGTGGCGGCGGCCGCGCCGAACCGGGCCCGGATGTCCCGGTCGCGCTGCTGCAGGTAGGCGAGGACGAGCTCGTCCTTGCCCGGGAAGTGCCGGTAGAAGGTCGCCTTGGTGACGCCGGCGGCGGCGATCAGCCGGTCCACGCCGACGGCCTGGACACCCTCCGCGTAGAAGAGCCCGGACGCCGTCTCCAGCAGCCGCTCCCGCGCCTCTGACCTGCGCGAAGGAGTGTCGGCGAGTGCTGATCGAGCGTCCATGGGGCCCAACATAACAGGCCGTCCGGCCCGTCCGGGTTGACCTGCGGCAAGCGGCCCGCCCAGAATGTAGACAGAACGGTCTGTCTACCGATTTCACCCGTCCGCCCCGCCCCGGAGGAGCCCCGCCGTGCCCGACACCCCTGCCCATGTCGTCCTCATCCACGGACTCTGGATGACCCCGCACAGCTGGCAGCCGTGGATCGACCGCTACCAGGGGCTCGGGCACACCGTCCACGCCCCCGCCTGGCCCGGCATCTCCGAACTCCACGAGGAGCGCGACCCGCAGCGCGCCCCCGCCGGACTCGGCGTCCGCGAGATCGCGGACCACTACGACGCCTTCGTCCGCGCCCTGCCCGCCCCGCCGGTCCTCATCGGCCACTCCTTCGGCGGCCTGGTCACCCAGATCCTGCTCGACCGCGGCCTCGGCGCGGCCGGCGTCGCCCTCCACCCGGGCCCGCCGCGCGGCGTCCTCGGCCTCCCGCTCTCCACCCTCCGCGCCTCCTGGCCGGTCCTCGGCAACCCGGCCAACCGGCACCGCACCGTCGCGCTCGACGACGCCGGTTTCCACTACGCCTTCGCCGGCACGGTCAGCCGGGAGCAGGCCGCCGCCGAGCGCGCCGCCCTCGCCGTGCCCGGCCCGGGCCGGCCGATGTTCCAGGCCGGCCTCGCCAACCTCACCCCGGCCCGCCGGGCCGCCACCCGGGTCGACTTCGCCAACCCCGACCGGGCCCCGCTGCTGCTGGTCGCCGGCGGCCTGGACCGGATCACCCCGGCCTCCCTCGTCCGGGAGAACCACCGCCGCTACGCCCGGTCCGCCGCGGTCACGGCGTACCGCGAGTACCCGGACCGCGACCACGGCACCGCCTTCCACGCCGGCTGGGAGCAGGTCGCCGACGACGTCCTCGGCTGGGCACTGCGGCACCGCCGCCCGGCCGCCACCCGCTGAGCCGGGACCCCCGGGGGCGCACCTGCCCGTCACGGCATCGCCAGGGAACGCCGAAGGCCCCCGCCGTCCGCAGGAGCGGAC
>NZ_JBHWBW010000725.1:0-2467 GCF_042735675.1 Kitasatospora sp. NPDC059571 | reverse complement strand
CCCACCACCCACCCCACGACCGCGCCCCCCAGCACCCCCCACCACCACCCCCGGCCCCCCGCCCCGTTTACCCCAACCCCCCCCCCCACCACCCCCCCCCACCCCACCCCCCCCCTCCGCCCCCCCCCACCACCGCCCCAAATCCCCGGGCCCGGGGGCGCACCCCGCGCCCCGCCCCGGGGCGGCCGCCCGGCCGGCCGAGCAGGGCACCCGGATCGTCGCCATCGACGGCATGGGCGGCAGCGGCAAGACCGCCCTCGCGGTCTGCGGCGCGCACCGGCTGGCCACCCGCTACCCGGACGGCCAGCTCCACATCGACCTGCGCGGCTTCACCCCGGGCCAGGAACCGCTGGAGCCGTCCGGCGTCCTCGCCATCATGCTGCGCACCCTCGGCGTCCCGGGCGAGCGGATCCCCGACGACCAGCTCGGCCGGATCAACCTCTGGCGCACCACCACCGCCAAGCGCCGGCTGCTGGTCCTGCTGGACAACGCGCTCGACGCGGAGCAGGTGCGGCCGCTGCTGCCGGCCTCGCCCGGCTCACTGGTGCTGATCACCAGCCGGGTCCGCCTGGTGAACCTGGACGGCGTGGAGCCGATCTCGCTCGGCCGGCTCGACCACGCCGACTGCCGCGCCCTGGTCGAACGGGTGCTCGGCACGGAGCGGGTGGCCGCCGAACCGGACGCCACCGACGACCTGATCCGGCTCTGCGGACACCTCCCGCTCGCCCTGCGGATCTCCTCCGCGCGGCTGCGCAACCGCCGCCGGTGGACCATCCAGTACCTGGTCGACCGGCTGCGCGACGAGTCCCGGACGCTCGACGAGCTCAGCTCGGGCGACCGCAGCGTGGCCGCCACGCTGCGGCTGTCGTACCTCGCCATGGACGCGGAGAGCCGCACCGCGTTCCGGCTGCTCGGGCTCTACCCGGGCACCGACCTGGACGCGCACACCGCGGCGGCCCTCTTCGGCACCGGCGTGGTCGACGCCGACGACCTGCTCGAACTGCTCCTGGACGCCCACCTGCTGGAGCAGTACGAGCTCGGCCGCTACGCCTTCCACGACCTGGTGCGCAGCTTCGCGCGCAGCCTGCGCGACGACACCGCGGCGGACGCCGACCGGGCGGCGCTGGAACGGCTGCTCGACCACTACGTGCTGGTCTCGGAGGCCGCCAGCGACGTGCTGCTGCCCGGCCGGCTGCGGTTCGCGGTGGTGCTCCCCGAGGCCACCGCCGAACTGCCGGTGATCCGTACCACCGACAGCGCGCTGGACTGGTTCGCGCGCGAGCAGCAGAACCTGCTGGCTGCGCTCGACCTGGCCGTCCGGACGGGTCTGCACCGGCCCGCGGCCTGCCTGCCGCGCGGCTTCGCGGCGTACCTCTACCGGCAGGGCCGCCGCGAGGAACTGCTCCGGGTCGGCGCGGTGGCGGTGGCGGCGGCCCGGCAGCTGGACGAACCCCTGCTGCTGCGGCTCAACCTGACCAACCACGCCCTCGGTTTCTGGCAGTTCGGCCGGCTGCGGGAGGGCATCGACTGCCTGGACGAGGCGATGGAGATCGCCGTCCGGATCGGCGACCGGCACGGCGAGGCGGACTGCCTCAGCCGGCTCGGCCTCTTCCACACCTACCTCGGCCAGTTCGCCCTGGGATCGCAGCAGTTGAAGCTTGCCCTGCCGATCCACCGGGAGCTCGGCAGCCTCCGCGAGGAGGCCTCCGCGCTGATCAGCATCAGCGCGATGAGCAACCAGCTCGGCGAGTTCGAGGAGGGCGCCGAGGCCGCCCGCGAGGCGATCGACCTGCACCGCCGGCTGGGCATCCTGGACGGCGAGGCACTGTCCCTGATCAACCTCGCCGACGCCCACATCGGGCTGGGCGAGTACGACACCGCGCTGGCGCACCTGACGGCCTCCCAGGAGCTGTACGACCAGGTGCAGCGGCCGGTCAACGCCGAACTGGCCCTGGCCCGGGCCGCCGAGGCGCATTACCGGGCCGGTCGCACCGAGCAGGCCCTGGAGCTGGCGCTGCGGGCCGTGCAGAACACCGGCCCGCACGGCCCGGTGCTGCGCCAGGCGCAGCTGGAGAACGCGCTCGGCCGGATCCAGAACGGGCGCGGCGACCACGCGTCCGCGCTGGAGCGGCACCGCCGGGCCCGGCGGCTCGCCGAGGGCTCGGAGTGCCTGATCGAGCTCGCGCACGCCCTGGACGGGCTGGCGCTGGCCTCGGCCGCGCTCGGTGACGAGGCGTCGGCGGCGGACCACCGGGCCCGCGCCGACCGGCTGTTCGCCGAACTCGGCGTCCCCGACCGCTGCCGCTACCTGTCCTGAGAAACGCCGCTGCCCCGCCCCCGGGGGAGGGGGGGGGGGGGCGCGGGTCTGGGGGCCCCGGGGGGGATTTCTCGCGGGGGGGGGGGCGGGGGGCCCGGCGCCCGGGCGGCGGCTGGAGCCGGGCTCAGGCCGCGGCGAAGCGGACGGTGC
>NZ_JBHWBW010000724.1:0-2474 GCF_042735675.1 Kitasatospora sp. NPDC059571 | reverse complement strand
GGCGGGGGGCGCGGCCGGGGGGCCGCCGGGGCCCCGCGCGGGCCCCCCTCGCCGCGTGCGGTAGAGCGACTATGTCTATCATGGGGGTTCTGGGTGCGGCGAGCGGCGGCGAGGGTGGTCCGGGCCGGGCGCGGTCTCCGGGGGCGCGGGCGGACCGCGGCGCGGGGCCGGCTCGCGGCGCTGCGCCGGGTACCGGTCCGGTCGGGGCTGCGGCGGCTGTCCGGGCGGGCCGCGGCGGCCGCGGCACGGCTGCCGGGCCTCGGCACCCGGCCCGGGCGGCGCCGGTGGTTCCAGGCCGCCGTCGTCGCCACCCTGCTGGCCCTGGCACCCAGCGCCTGGCTGTGGACCAGGGCGCCGGACCGGATCGGCACCGTCGCCACGGCGCCCGCCGCGCCGGTCGCGGTGGTGTTCGGTGCGGGACTCTTCGACGGCGAGCCCTCCCCGTACCTGGCGGGCCGCCTCGACGCGGCGCTCGCCCTCTACCGGCAGCACAAGGTGCGGGCGATCCTGGTCACCGGCGACAACAGCCGCACGGACTACGACGAGACCGACGCGATGCGCGGCTACCTGATCGGCCACGGCGTGCCCGCCGTCCGGGTCGTCGGCGACTACGCCGGGTTCGAGACCTGGGACTCCTGCAGCCGGGCCCGGCGGATCTTCGGGGTGGACCGCGCCCTGCTGGTCAGTCAGCGGTTCCATGTCCGCCGGGCGCTGGCGCTCTGCCAGGCCGCCGGGATCGACGCGTACGCGGTCGGGGTGGACGAGCCGCACGACGCGACCTGGTACTACGGCGGCCTGCGCGAGATCCCCGGCGCGGCCAAGGCCGCGCTGAACGTGTGGCTCCGCCCCGACCCGCAGTTCCTCGGCGCGAAGGAGCCCGGCATCGCCCGTGCGCTCGCGGACGCCGTAGGGTCCTGACCGGGCCGGGCGTCCGGGTCGGCGTCCGGATCGGCCCCGGTGGAAGGCCGCCCTCCGCCTCGAACGGATTGTCAGCGGGGTGGGGGATGATCGGGCTGTGCGCACCGTGCCGAGCATCATCCACCTCGACATGGACGCCTTCTTCGCGGCGGTGGAGCAGGCGTCCAAGCCGAGCCTGCGCGGCAAGCCGGTGATCGTCGGGGGGCTCGGCGGCCGCGGCGTGGTCTCCACCGCCTCGTACGAGGCCCGCCGGTTCGGTGTGCACTCGGCGATGCCGATGGCGCAGGCCAGGCGGCTCTGCCCGAACGCCGCCTTCCTGTCCGGCCGGTTCGACGCCTACCGGCAGAACAGCGAGATCGTCATGGGGCTGCTGCGCGAGCGCTCCCCGCTCGTCGAGCCGCTCAGCCTGGACGAGGCCTTCGTCGACCTGGAGGCCGGGCCGTACGGTCCGGCACTGGCCGAGGCCGGCCCGGCCGAGGGCGCCGAGCTGGTGCGCGCGGTCGCCGAGGACCTGCGCGCCGACATCCTGGAAGCCACCGGGCTGACCGCCTCGGTGGGCGCGGCCGGGTCCAAGCTGATGGCGAAGATCGGCTCCGAGCAGGCCAAGCCGGACGGCCTGGTGATGGTCGGGATCGGCTCGGAGCGGGCCGTGCTGAGCACGCTGCCGGTGCGGGCGCTGCCCGGCATCGGCCCGGCGACCGAGCAGGCGCTGCGCCGCGCCGGGCTGACCACCGTGGCCGACCTGGCCGACGCGGGGGAGGAGGAGCTGGTCCAGCTGCTCGGCCGGGCGCACGGCACCGGCGTCTACCTCATGGCGACCGCGCAGGACGAGCGGCCGGTGGTGCCGGACCGCGACGCCAAGTCCGTCTCCGTCGAGGACACCTTCGAGGTGGACCTGGCGGACCGCGACCGCATCCTGCAGGAGATCGACCAGCTGACCGCCCGCTGCGTCCGGCGGCTGCGCGCGGCGGGCCGCTCCGGGCGGACGGTCGTGCTGAAGGTGCGCCGCTTCGACTTCTCCACCCTCACCCGGTCCGAGACGCTCCGGGCGCCCACCGACGACGGGACGGTGATCGCCGAGACGGCCCGCCGCCTGGCGCTCCAGGTCGACATCACCGGCGGGGTGCGGCTGCTGGGCGTCGGCGTGGCCCAACTGGCCGACTATACCCAGGAGGACCTCTTCGCCCAGGCGGCGCACGCGGCCCAGGCGGAGGCCGACGCGCTGGCGGAGGCACAGGCCGAGGCGCTCGCCGGGCCGGCCGGGGGAGCCGGCCCGGACGAGGCGGAGCCGGTCGAGGAGGAGGTGTCGTCCGTCCGGCACTGGCGGCCGGGGCAGGACGTGGAGCACGAGGAGTACGGCCCGGGCTGGGTGCAGGGCAGCGGCGTCGGCCGGGTCACCGTCCGGTTCGAGACCCCCTACGACGGCCCGGGCCGGGGCCGGACGTTGGCGGGGGACGATAGCCCGCGGGGGCCCGGCGCCCCCCCCGCGCCGCGCGCGAGGCGGGAGCGCCCCGCGCGGCGCCCGCACGACCCCCCCCCCCCCCCACCCCCTCGCC
>NZ_JBHWBW010000723.1:0-2475 GCF_042735675.1 Kitasatospora sp. NPDC059571 | reverse complement strand
TGGGTCGACAGGGCCTCTCAACCCGTTCCGGCCGTCGGGGGGAGTCGGCCGGAACGGGGGCTCTGGGTGGTGCGACGCCCTCGTCGTGTTGCACACGGTGAGCGCCTCAGGTCCACGATATTGCTCTCAGTGAGCAGTATCAAGTACCCGGGCCGCTCGGCGTCGGCGCGGGTCCCGCCGTGGTGCGGGACCCTTCGTACGGAAGGTCCTGGACTGCTGGGAAGACAGGACCTGTGATCGTGTGTCGATCAGATGGTGCTGACGGTGTGTCAGGCGGTGCGGGCGCGGTTGCGGGCGGCGCGGCGCTTCATCGCACGGCGCTCGTCCTCGCTCATGCCGCCCCAGACGCCGGCGTCCTGGCCGGTCTCCAGTGCCCACTGCAGGCACTGCTCCATGACGGGACAGCGGCGGCACACGGCCTTGGCTTCCTCGATCTGCAGCAGAGCAGGACCGGTGTTCCCGATCGGGAAGAACAGCTCCGGGTCCTCTTCGCGGCAGACAGCGCGGTGGCGCCAGTCCATGGTCGTCCAACTCCTCCGGTCGGCGGGCGGTGGCCCGGGCCGACGCAATCGACGGTTTGTGAATGTGAACGCTTTCACGAATCCCGCAACAGCAAAAGGGACCAAAGGCCCATCGGGCCCGGGTGGTCTGTGCTGGGGTGGGGTTCGGGCGATTCGAGGGAGTCTCCGCTTGTCCCGCTGCGGCGTCTCCCGATCGCCATGTAGAGGTTCGCAAACCTCGGGCCCGGATACAACCCCCTTCGGGGAGGAATTTTTGATTCTTCGGTGTCGCCTAGCTCACAGCCCGTACTTCTATGGGGTGAAGGGGGCTAGCGCGTTCGAGAACAAGGGCAGACCCCCCTTCCGGTCACACAATCACACGCAGTGCCCGCCGAACGCCTGTGAAACTGACGCGACTCCTGTCTCCAAGGTGGTCCCCGTCGACCTGGAACGGGGCCGGTTCCTGTGAAACCAAGGTGAAGTGGCGGACGTCGTGATAGGAGACGACGTGCTTCCCGGCGGGCCCGGGGGCTTCGCCCTGCCCGTCCGCAGGGGTGTGCGACCGCAGAATCTGACGGACCGTTCGAGCGGTGCCGAACGCCGTCATCCGGGTGATGCCGAAGATGTCGAGATGGGTGTCGAAGGACGCGGCGGGGGAGGGCAGCACCGGCCGGTTCCCCAGGAAGGTCCACGGCGAGGTGTTGCTGACTATCGACAGAACAAGGCCCGGCACCGGCTCCTGACCGTTGATCTCCAGGGTGATCGGGCCGTTCCGCCGATGTTCACGCTCGGTAACATAGTGCCGGAGCGCCTGGCTGACGTAGAGCGCGTGCGTGGAGCGCCGCCCCGACCTGCGCTGCTCCTCCACCCGGCCCACCACGCCGGCGTCGAAGCCCAGCCCCGCGGTGAAGGTGAACCAGCGGTCCGGCTCGCCCTCGCTGAAGGCCTTGCCCAGGCCGATGGCGCGCTCCCGCCCGTGCGCCAGCGCGTCCAGCAGGGCGCCGGTCGCCTCCACCGGGTCGTTCGGCAGGCCCAGCGCCCGGGCGAAGACGTTGGTCGAACCCCCCGGGACCACCGCCAGCCGCGGCACCCGCTCGGACGGCCCATGGGTCAGCAGGCCGTTCACGACCTCGTTGACGGTGCCGTCGCCGCCCAGCGCCACCACCAGGTCCGTCGAGCCGTCCTCGGCGGCCCGGCGGGCCAGGTCGCCGGCGTGGCCGCGGTACTCGGTCTGCACGACCTCCAGCTTGAGGTCGCTGCGCAGGGCGTGGATCAGCACGTCGCGGGTGCGTCCACTGGTGGTGGTCGCCTTCGGGTTCACGACCAGGAGAGCGCGCATGGGCATCAGCCTACGGGTGGGTAGCGGGACCGCGACGGTTACCCTGCTGGGGTGACCGCTGAAACCGCCCACCCCTCGCCCGTTCCCGCGCCCGGCGCGAAGGCCCCCGACGCGCCCCGGACCGGCCGTCCCACCGCCCTGGTGGTCGGTGCCGCGATCACCCTCCTGGAGGGCGCCGCACTGGCCGTCTGGGGCCTGTACGACGTCGTCGCCGGGCTGGCCGGCAACCACATCTGGCTCGGCCGCAGCGAGGCGGGCGCGGTGGTGCTGCTGGTGATGGGCCTGCTGCCGCTGCTGGCCGGCCGGGCGCTGCTGCGCGGCCGCCGCTGGGGCCGCAGCCCCGCGGTGCTGACCCACTCGATCTGCCTGCCGGTCGCCTACTACATGTGGCAGGTGGGCGGCGCCATGACCGCGGCCGCCGTCGCCACCGCCGCCCTCGGCCTGGCCGGCATCGTCGCCCTGCTGAACCCCTCGGTCACCCGCACGCTGTACGGCGAGGCCGAGTAACCGCACCTCCCGCCGGCCCGGACGGTCCGCGGCCGGGACACGCGAAGGGGGGGGGGGGGCGGAGCCCGCGCGCCCCCCCCGCCCCGGGCGCGCGCGCGCCCCCCCCCCCCCCGCGCAGATAGCCCCCGG
>NZ_JBHWBW010000722.1:0-2495 GCF_042735675.1 Kitasatospora sp. NPDC059571 | reverse complement strand
CGGGGTGTGCTCGGGCGCGCGGGCCGCACCCCGGTCTAGTTTGTTGGGGGTGCTGCGCCCCCACCTCCGGTGTGGGGGGGGGGGGGGGGGGCCCCCGCACCCGGCATGCACGGTTCCGCTTTCCCCGACTCCGACTGGAGACCTTGGATGAACCGATCCCTCGCCGCACGCAGCAACCGTGCGGCGCTCGCACTGGCCGCTGCCCTGGCCGTCACCGCCACCGCCGCCCCCACCGCGTGGGCCGATCAGCGCACCCCGGGACACCATCGTCGGGACGGCGGCACTCTGATCCTGGTCGGCGGCGGTCTGAAGGACAACAACGACGAGATCTACAACGAGATCGTCGACAAGGCGGGCGGTGCAGGCCGCGCACGCATCGGCGTGCTGACCGCGGCGTCGGTCCCCCCGAGCCAGGACCCCAACGCGGCCGACCCGCAGACCTGCTCGAACTCGGCATGCAACGGCGCCTACTACTCAGACCTGTTCAAGCAGCACGGCGCCGCGGACGCCCAGTGGATCCCGATCGACATCGAACACGTCGACGCGGCCGACTCCGATGCCGTCGTCGCCCAGGTCGAGTCCATGACCGGCTTCTTCTTCGGCGGGGGCGACCAGTACCGGTACATCACGAGCCTCCTGCACGGCACGGCTCACACCGACTCCAAGGTGCTCGCCGCCATCCGCGCCAAGTTGGCGGAGGGCGCCGTGGTCGCGGGCTCCAGCGCCGGCGCGCAGATCGCCTCCGGTCCGGACATGGTCAGCGGCGGCGACAGCTACCAGGCCCTCAGGGACGGCAGCGCACCGGGCTACTTCGACGACGCGACCAAGCTCGGCTACATCCCCGAGGGCGGGTTCGGCTTCTTCGGCCCCGGCCTGCTCGACACCCACACCGGCACGTACGGCCGGGAGGGGCGGGCCATCCGACTGGCCGCGGACACCGGACACGACCGCGTCTTCGCGATGGACGAGAACACGGCAGTCGAGGTCGAGCACGCCGGAACCCCGCGCGAGGCACTGCGCGTCCTCGGTACCCACGGCGTTTCGGTCTTCGACCTGCGTCACGCACGTACGAGCGTGGTCAACGGCCGCTGGAACATCGACGGCGTGCGCTACGGCTACCTGACCGACGGCGACCGGTACGACGTCCGCGCTTGGCGGGTGGAGCCCGCCGACGGCAAGCACCGGTTCACGCCCACCGCCAGCACGCCGGTCCCGGCCAACCACGACGCTTTCTACTCGCTCGACAACCCGGACGGCATCGCCTATTCCTTCTCCGGCACGGCCCGCTCCCTGACCTCCACCACCGCGCAGCGCACGGCCGTCGCCACCACCTACGAGACTCGGCCGACGTTCGCCGTCGAATTCGCCAAGCGCGGCGACACACGCGCCTGGACGGCGGACGGCGCCACTACGGTCTCCTTCGCGAACCTCGAGGTCAGGATCGGTCCCGCCGCCGACTGACCCAGGCCCCTTCGGGGTGCTGTCCGTTCCAGTTCGAGATGGTCTCCGCAGCCCAGCCCTTCGCTAGGCTGCGGAGGTCAGCTCGTTCCATCCACCGGGCCGAGGCCGTGCTCCCGACCGTCCATCGTCGGGCTGCCTGCCGGAGCCACGACGCTATCCGGGAAGGACCCCGCCATGGCCCCCGCCACGCTCGCCGAGGACATCCGGCAACGACTCGGCGAGTGCAGCCCCGCCGAGCGCAAGGTCGGCCGCGTCCTTCTGGCCGGCTGGCCGGCCTCGGGATTCGAGACCATCGCCACCCTGGCGGAGCGCGCCGACGTCAGCGCACCCACGGTGCTGCGCTTCGTGAACCGTCTTGGCTATCGCGGGTTCCCCGACTTCCAGTCCGCTCTGCGAGCCGAACTCGACGAGCGCCACGCCTCCCCGCTGACCCTCTACGCCGCCGGCGGCTACGGTGCCGCGGCCGTGGAAGGCGGCGCCGTTCCCACCGGGCCTGCCGGACTCCTCGCGCACGGTCGGGAGGTGTTCACCGCGGCGGTCGACCGGACGCTCGCGGAGGTCACCCCACACGACCTGGAGCGTGCCGTGCAGCTCCTGGCTGATCCCAAACGGCGCGTCACGCTCGTCGGCGGACGATTCAGCCACCTCTTCGCCCAGTACCTCGGGCTGCACCTCATGCAGATGCGCGACGAGGTCAGGCTCCTGCCGGACCGGCCCGTCGAACGGACGGCGCACCTCGCCTCACTCGGCCGCCGTGACATCCTCGTGGTGTTCGACTTCCGCCGCTATGAGGATGACAAGGTCACCATGGCCGAGATGGTCCGCGAGAAGGGCGGCCGCGTCGTCCTGTTCACCGACACGTGGCTGTCGCCGGTGAGCACGCAGGCCGAGGTGGTGCTCTCGAGCCAGGTCGGTGCGCCCTCGCCGTACGACAGTCTGGTGCCGACGCTCGCAGTGGTCGAGACGGTGGTCGCCGGGATCATCGGGGAACTCGGTGACCGTGCGCACAAGCACATGCAGAGCGGTGAGGAGAC
>NZ_JBHWBW010000721.1:0-2515 GCF_042735675.1 Kitasatospora sp. NPDC059571 | reverse complement strand
GCCCCGCCCGGGGCGAGCAGGGCCGCCGCCAGCAGCACCGCCGGGACGGCCCGCCGCACCGCCCGGCGGGTGCGCCCCGCCGGCCCCGTCCGCGCCGGGCGCCGCGCCCCGGACACCCGCGCCCCCTGCACCTTCGTCCGCATCGTCATCCCGTCCCGTCCCCCTACCGGTACTCGGCCAGTCGGCGGCCGATGCCGCGCACGGTGCCGGCCGCCGCGAGGACGGCCAGGACGGCCGCGCCCGCCGCGAGCGCCCGGTATCCGGCGGCGGTGCCCGCGGTCGCCTCGTCGAAGCGGGCCTGCTCCGCGTCGGCCGCGGCCGCCAGCTCGCGGTCCAGGGCCGCGGACGCCGCCTCCGTGGTGCCGGGGTCGCCCACCGCCACGGTGGCCCGCAGCGCGGCGTCGTAGTCGCCGGCCCGGTCGCTGCGGGCGGCGGCCGCGTGCCGGGCGTCCCAGGTCGCGAAGAGGTCCCGGGCGGACGCCAGGTGCTTCGCGGCACCGGCGGGGGCCCGGCCGTACGCCCGCTCCAGCGCGCCGCCCCCCGCGCGCTGCGGTGCGGCGGCGTCCGGCGCGGCGTTGGCGGCCCGCCCGGCGAGCGCCGCGCTGACGGTCTGCCAGCGCGCGGCGTAGACGTCGCTCGCGCCGCGGGCGACCAGGTCGAGGTTCTCGGCGGCCCGCGCCTGCAGGGCCTCGGTCCTGACCTCGCCCAGGTCGCGCAGCGGGACACTCCCCGAGGTCCGTCCGGCGGCCAGCCCGGCGGAGGCCGCCGCGCCGCCGACCACTACCCAGAGCACGGCGGCGAGCACCGCCGCAGAGGCGGCGGCCAGGCCGGGGTTGAGCACCCGGTGGGTGCGCCGGAACAGCACCACCTGGTAGCGGATCAGTGCCGCCAGCGCCGCGACGCCGAGCAGCCCGGCGGGCCAGGGCAGCGACTCGGCCGCGGCGGAGTCCCGGTCGAGCTGCGCGGACTCGGCGGCGGCCAGCTGCTGGGCGGCGGGCAGCACGGTGTCCTGCATCAGGGCGGAGGCGTACCGCAGATAGGCGCCGCCGAGCGGCAGGCCCTGCCGGTTGTCCGTCCTGGCGGTCTCCACCAGCCCGGCGTACTGGGGGAGCTGCTGGTTGATCCGGCCGATCAGCGCCTGCGTCGCGGAGCCGGGCCCCGCCTGGGCGGCGGCCTCGGTGAGCAGGGCGGCGGCCGTGGCGAGGTCGTCCTCGTACCGCTTGCGCACCGCGGCCGGCTCGTCCCCGGCGAGCAGGAAGCCGGTGGCGGCGGTGGTGTCCGCGTCGGCGAGCGAGCGGTAGATCTCGGTGGCGTCGCGGCTGAGCGGCTGGCTGTGCGTCACCACCCGGTCCGCCGCGTCCGCCCGGGCGCCGGCCTGCCAGGCGACGGCGGCACCGAACAGCAGCGCCAGTGCGGCCAGCACGGCGCCGGCCAGCCGCAGCCGGCCGGGCGGCGTGCCGGCCGAACGTCTCAGCCCCGCCGCCGCCTCCCGGACCCCGGGCCGGCCGCCCGCGCGGGGCACCCGGCCCCGCCCGCCGGCCCGCCCCGGCGCCGCCCCCTCGACCACCGCCGGTGTCGTCACCCGCGCCGTCCTCCCCTGTGGCCCCCCGTGCCGGGGGATCCCCCCTGTGCCAGCAGTATGGCCACCGGCCGCACGGGCCACACCCGAGTTGTGCGGGTCTTGAGGGAGCGCCTTCCGGTCGATCCGCCCGTAGCGGGACGTACCGGCCGGCGGACCCGTCCACAGCCCTCCTCGGGCCCGGCTGGAGCCGCGGGCGCGGCCGGCCGGGCGGCCCTGGACGGTGCACCGGCCGCCCGTAGCATGGGGACATGCATCTGATTGGCACCGTCTCGCCGGACCGCCCGCTGCTCGTCGTCGCCGTCCGCGAGGAGGCGGCCCACCTGGACGACCGTCTCCCGGTGCTGCTCACCGGGATGGGCAAGATCAACGCGACGGCCGCGCTGGCGACCGTGCTGGCGCAGGGCGTCCGCCCGTCGGAGGTGGTCAACCTGGGCACCGCCGGGGCGCTGAGGCCCGGCCTCGCGGGGGAGACCCACCGCATCGCGCAGGTGATCCAGCACGACATCGACACCCCGGTGCTGCGCGAGCTCACCGGCCGCAGCTACGGCGCGCCGATCGTCCTCGGCGAGGGGCCGGGCCCGGTCCTGGCCACCGGTGACCTGTTCGTCTCCGACCCGGCCGCCCGCGAGCGCCTGGCGCAGACCGCGGACCTGGTCGACATGGAGGGCTACGCGATCGCGACCGTCGCGGGCCGGGCCGGGGTGCCCGTCCGCCTGGTCAAGCACGTCAGCGACGAGGCCGGCGAGGGCGCCGCGCGCAGCTGGCGCGACTCGGTCGACGACTGCGCGAAGATCCTCGCCGCCTGGGTGGACGAGCACCTGGCCTGACCCGTCCCCGGACACGGCGGAGGGCCGACCCCAGCCGGGGGCCGGCCGCCCCCGCGGTCCGCCGGGCACAAGCGGCGAAAGGCACGCCGGGCAGGGCCGGCCCGAA
>NZ_JBHWBW010000720.1:0-2519 GCF_042735675.1 Kitasatospora sp. NPDC059571 | reverse complement strand
CGCGCGCGCCGCTCTCACCGGCCAACCCCCCCCCCACCCACCCCCCCCGCGGGGCCCCCCCAAACCCGTCCCCCCCCGGGGCCGCCCCCTCCCGGGCCGGGCTCGCCACGGCCGCCGAGTCCGGCGTCCGCGGCCCGCTGGACGTCATCCAGTACGCCAACCTCGGCGCCGACGCGGTGCTGGTCGGCGAGTCCCTGGTGACCGGCAAGGACCCGAAGGCCGCCGTGGCCGACCTCGTCGCGGCCGGCGCCCACCCGGCCCTGCGCAACAAGGGCTGACCGCTGCAGTGAAACTCGCCTCCCGTCTCGCCCCCGGCTGCCGCCCGCGCGGCTGCCGCGCGCCCGCACGCCGGGTGCTGGGGCGGCGGGTGCGGTACGTGATCGGCTGCGAGCCCGGCCAGGTGCCGGGCCGTCGATGGCGCAGGACGTGCGGCTGAGCAGCCGCTCCCGTACGTCACCGCATCCATCGAACCCAGAAGGACGCTTCACCATGTCCGAGAAGGACTACCTCCCGGGCGCCCAGGTCCCGGACGCCCGCGGCTACTTCGGCGCGTACGGCGGACGCTTCATCCCGGAGGCGCTGGTCGCCGCCGTGGAGCAGGTCGCCGAGGAGTACGAGAAGGCCAAGACCGACCCGGCCTTCGCCGCCGAGCTGGACACCCTGCTGAAGGACTACACCGGCCGGCCGAGCCCGCTCACCGACGTGCGGCGGTTCTCCGCCGAGGCCGGCGGCGCCCGGGTCCTCCTCAAGCGCGAGGACCTCAACCACACCGGCTCGCACAAGATCAACAACGTGCTGGGCCAGGCCCTGCTCACCCGGCGGATGGGCAAGACCCGGATCATCGCCGAGACCGGCGCCGGCCAGCACGGCGTGGCCACCGCCACCGCCTGCGCCCTGTTCGGCTTCGACTGCACCATCTACATGGGCGAGGTCGACACCGAGCGCCAGGCGCTGAACGTCGCCCGGATGCGGATGCTCGGCGCCGAGGTCGTCGCCGTGAAGTCCGGCAGCCGCACCCTCAAGGACGCCATCAACGAGGCGTTCCGCGACTGGGTCGCCAACGTCGACACCACCCACTACCTGTTCGGCACGGTGGCCGGCCCGCACCCCTTCCCGATGATGGTCCGCGACTTCCACCGGATCATCGGCGTCGAGGCCCGCGAGCAGGTCCTGGAGCGCACCGGCCGCCTCCCGGACGCGGTCGTCGCCTGCGTCGGCGGCGGCTCCAACGCGATGGGCATCTTCCACGAGTTCATCCCCGACGCCGGGGTGCGCCTGATCGGCTGCGAGGCCGCCGGCGAGGGCGCCGAGACCCCGCGCCACGCCGCCACCCTCACCAAGGGCGACCCCGGCGTGCTGCACGGCTCGCGCACCTACGTGCTGCAGGACGAGGACGGCCAGACCATCGAGTCGCACTCCATCTCGGCCGGCCTGGACTACCCGGGCGTCGGCCCCGAGCACGCGGGGCTGAAGGACACCGGCCGGGCCGAGTACCGCCCGGTCACCGACGACGCCGCCATGCAGGCGCTGCGCCTGCTGTCCCGCACCGAGGGCATCATCCCGGCCATCGAGAGCGCCCACGCGCTGGCCGGCGCCCTGGAGCTCGGCCGCGAGCTCGGCCCGGAGGCCACCATCCTGGTGAGCCTGTCCGGGCGCGGCGACAAGGACATGCACACCGCCGCCGAGTACTTCGGCCTCTACGACAACAACGGGGGCAAGTGACCATGGCGTCCAAGCTCAGCAAGGCCCTGGCCGCGGCCAAGGCCGAGAACCGGGCCGCCCTGATCGGCTACCTGCCGGCCGGCTTCCCGACCGTCGCCGGCGGCATCGAGGCGGTCGACGCCCTCCTGGCGGGCGGCTGCGACGTGGTCGAGATCGGCCTGCCGCACTCCGACCCGGTGCTGGACGGCCCGACCATCCAGACCGCGGACGACATCGCGCTGCGCGGCGGCGTCCGGATCAAGGACGTGCTGCGCACGGTGGCCGAGGTGGCCGCCGCGCACCCGGAGGCCCCGGTGCTGGTCATGACGTACTGGAACCCGGTCGACCGCTACGGCGTCGCCCGGTTCGCCGCCGACCTGGCGGCCGCCGGGGGAGCGGGCTGCATCCTGCCCGACCTGCCGGTCGAGGAGTCCGACGAGTGGCGCAAGGCCGCCGGCGAGCACGGGCTCGACACCGTGTTCGTGGTCGCGCCGAGCAGCAAGGACGCCCGCCTCGCCGAGGTCACCGCGGCCGGCAGCGGCTTCGTCTACGCCGCCGCCGTGATGGGCGTGACCGGCACCCGCGCCGCGGTCGGCTCGATGGCCGAGGACCTGGTCGCCCGCACCCGGGCCACTACCGAGCTCCCGGTCTGCGTCGGCCTCGGCGTCTCCACCGCCGACCAGGCCGCCGAGGTGGCCGCCTTCGCCGACGGCGTGATCGTCGGCTCCGCGTTCGTCCAGCGGATCCTGGACGCGGACGGCGACAGCGCCAAGGCCCTGGCCGACGTCCGGGCCCTGGCCGCCGACCTCGCAGCGGGC
>NZ_JBHWBW010000719.1:0-2526 GCF_042735675.1 Kitasatospora sp. NPDC059571 | reverse complement strand
GCGGCCGCACCCCCCGGCCGCCCCGGGGCGCCGTAGGGCGGCCGCTCTCACCGCCCGCCCCGGGCGCGGGCGCACGGCGCTGGCCCCCGAGCCGGTCCCCGGCCCCGCCGAGGACCGTCCGGGCCCCGACGACGACGCCGATCGCCCGGCCGCCCGCCCGGCCGGCCGCCGGCGCAAGCGCGCCACCACCGACGACGGCGCCGGGCCCGAGGGAGCGCCGCAGCCGGCCCGGCCCGCCCGCGACGCGGAGGAGACCGACCCGGCCACCCGCGCGCGGGACATCTGCCTGCGGCTGCTCACCGGCACCGCCCGCACCCGCCGCCAGCTCGCCGACGCCCTGCGCAAGCGGGAGATCCCCGACGAGGTCGCCGAGGAGGTGCTCTCCCGGTTCGAGGAGGTCGGGCTGATCGACGACGCCGCCTTCGCCGCGGCCTGGGTCGACTCCCGTCAGTCCCGGCGCGGCCTGGCCCGCCGCGCACTGGGCCGGGAGCTGCGCACCCGCGGCGTCTCCGGGGACCTGGTCGAGGCCGCCCTCGCCCGGGTCGACCCCGAGGACGAGGCGGTCGCCGCCCGCGCCCTGGTCGACCGCCGGCTGCCCGCCACCCGCGGCCTGGAGACCCAGGCCCGGATCCGCCGCCTGGTCGCGATGCTGGCCCGCCGCGGCTACCCCGAGGGGCTCGCCTTCCGCGTCGTCCGCGAGGCCCTGGGGGAGGAGGGTGAAGGCTTTGGCGAGGACTGGTGACAGATCATCAGCTATCGCCATCAACTCTCGATCGCATCTTGACCCTTTCGTAACCTGCGCCTAGCCTCACAACCAGTGAGGGATCACTTCGATCGCGCAACGGGCAACCGTGTGCATGATCGGTCGGAGTCGTTCCGTACGGCGTACCACCCTCGCCCCCGGCACTTCCCTCACCGCCGCATCAACAGAGTGCGCAGCGAGGGGGAGTGGCCGGGATGAGGACCGCGATGGGCGCCGGATCGGTGGCCTCCCTGCTGCTCACAGGTGTGCTCTGCCTCGTTCTGGCGCTCACCTGGCTGATGATCCGCCGGCTCCAGGCCGCCCAGCGGCGGGCCGTCGGCGAGGCCGAGCGGGCCCGGGCCTGGGCCGAGACCCAGGCCGCCCAGCTGCGCACCGAGCTCGACCGGCGCGAGGACCGGCTGGCCGAGGAACTGCGCCGGCTGCGCGCCCAGGAGGACGAACTCGACCTGCGCTGCGCGGAACTGGAGCGCAGCCGGGCCGAGGTCGCGGCGCTGGAGGCGGACCGGCTGCGGGCGCTGGAGCGGGCCGCCTCGCTCACCGAGGCCCGTGCCCGCGAGGAGCTGACCCGGGCCGTCGAGACCGAGGCCCGCCGTGAGGCCGCGGTGACCGTCCGGGAGATCGAGCGCCGGGCCAAGGCCGAGGGCGACCAGCGCGCCCGGGAGATCATCGCCGGCTCGATCCAGCGGCTGGCCTCCGAGCACACCGCCGAGACGGTGGTGACGTCGTTCCGGCTGCCGAACGAGGACATGAAGGGCCGGGTGATCGGCCGGGAGGGCCGCAACATCCGGGCGTTCGAGGCGGTCACCGGGGTCAACCTGATCGTCGACGACACCCCGGAGCTGGTGCAGCTCTCCTGCTTCGACCCGGTGCGCCGCGAGGTCGCCCGGCTGACCCTGGAGGCGCTCACCGCGGACGGGCGGATCAACCCGCTGCGGATCGAGGAGGTCCACGAGCGCAGCCGGGCCGAGGTGGAGCGGCTGTGCACCCGGGCCGGGGAGGACGCCCTGCTCGCCGTCCGGCTGGACGGGATGGAGCCGGAGCTCGTCCGGACCCTCGGCACCCTGCGCTACCGCACCTCGTACGGGCAGAACGTGCTCGCGCACCTGGTGGAGTCCGCGCACATCGCGGGGCTGATGGCCGCCGAGCTCGGGGTGGACCAGGAGCTGGTGCGCCGGGCCGCGCTGCTGCACGACATCGGCAAGGCGCTCAGCCACGACCTGCCGGGCAGTCATGCCGCGATCGGGGCCGAGTTCGCGCGCCGGCACGGCGAGTCCTCGGAGGTGGTGCACGCCATCGAGGCGCACCACGGCGAGGTCGAGCCCAAGACGGTCGAGGCGGTGCTCACCCAGGCCGCGGACGCCTGCTCGGGCGGCCGGCCCGGGGCCCGGCGGGAGTCGCTGGAGATGTACGTGCGCCGGCTGGAGCGGCTGGAGGAGATCGCCCGGGCGCACGACGGCGTCTCCAAGGTGTTCGCGATGCAGGCGGGCCGCGAGGTCCGGGTGATGGTGCAGCCGGAGCTGGTGGACGACCTGCGGGCGCAGACGATCGCCCGCGAGGTCGCCCGCCAGGTCCGCGAGGAGCTGACCTACCCGGGCCAGATACGGATCACCGTCGTCCGGGAGAGCCGGGCCACCGAGTTCGCCCGCTGACGGCCGGTCGGCCGGGGCGGCGCGGGGCGGGCGCGGGGCGGGGGGGGGGCGGCCCCGCCGGCGGGGGGGGTCGGGGGGCGGGGGCGGCGCGGGGGGGGCCGGGCGCGCCGCCCC
>NZ_JBHWBW010000718.1:0-2532 GCF_042735675.1 Kitasatospora sp. NPDC059571 | reverse complement strand
CGCGCACCCAGCTCGGTGGCGAGCTCGATCTGCGGGATCAGCCCGTGGCCGACGGCGACCGCGTCGCAGGCGATGCGGCGGCCGGAGCCGGGCACCGGACGCCAGTCGGCGTCCAGCCGGGCGACGGTGACGGCGGTGACCCGGTCGGTGCCGTGCGCCTCGACGACGGCGCTGCGCAGCCGGGGGCGGATCCGGTGCCGGGCCAGCGCGCCGGCGTGCCTGGCGCCCTCGGCGAGCTTGGCCGGATTGGCGGCGAGAGCGGCCGGGCCGCGGGCGTAGCCGGTGTACCCGGCGGCCTCGACCACGGCCGGGACGCGGGCGCCGGCCTGCGCCAGCGAGACGGCGGCGGCGAGCAGCAGCGGACCGCTGCCGGCCACCACGACCCGCCGGCCCGGCAGCACCAGGCCGCCCTTCAGCATCGCCTGGGCGCCGCCCGCGGTGACCACGCCCGGTAGGGTCCAGCCGGGGAAGGGCAGCTGCCGCTCGTAGGCGCCGGTGGCGAGCAGCACCGCGCGGGCCGCCACCACCAGGGGGTCGGTGCCGGCCGGGCCGCGGGTGGCGTGCAGCCGCCACGGCTCGCCGCGCTCGGCCGTCCACACGTGGTGGCCGGCCAGGTGGTCGATACGGCCGGCCCGGACGTGGTCGGCCAGCCGGCGGTCGAGCGCGGCGAAGGCGGCCCAGTGATGGTGCAGCCGGTCCGGCCGGTCCGCGCCGAGGCCCGGTGCGGGATGCCGGTAGTACTGGCCGCCCGGGCGGTCGGCGGCGTCCAGCAGGGCGCACCGCAGGCCCAGCCCGGCGGCGGTGACGGCGGCGGCCAGCCCGGCGGGCCCGGCCCCGACCACCGCGAGGTCGTACGGCTCGGCGTGCTCGGTGTGCTCGGCGGCGTCAGACTTCGAGGTCGGCACGGCCGTGGCCCTCCTGGGTGGTGACGGTGGTGCCGGGCGCGGCGGGCACCAGGCAGGCGCGCTGGTTGGGGCGGCCGTCGACGGTGGCCAGGCAGTCGTAGCAGGCGCCGATGCCGCAGAACGCGCCGCGCGGGCGGCCCCCGACGCGGGTGCGCCGCCAGGCGATGATGCCGGCCGCCCAGAGCGCGGCGGCGATGCTCTGCCCGGGCAGCGCGGGCACCGGCCGGCCGTCGAAGGTGATGGTGTGGGCCGGCCCGGGCCGGGCTGCGGCCAGGTCCGCGGGGGTGCGCCGGTCGGTCATGCCTCGTCCTCCTGGTCGTCGGCCGGCCCGTCCGGGAAGCGGTCGGCGCGGAACGGCGCGAGGTCCGCCCCGGGGTCGGCGCCGGTGAGCTGCCGGGCGATCAGCAGGCCGGTGGCCGGGGCCAGACCGATGCCCGCGCCCTCGTGCCCGCAGGCGTGGTAGAGCCCGGGCACCCGGGGGTCGGCGCCGATGGCGGGCAGGTGGTCGGGCAGGTAGGGCCGGAAGCCGCGGTAGGCGCGCTGCACCGCGACCTCCCGCAGCACCGGGAAGAGCGCGGCGGCCTGGGCGGCGAGCCGGCGCAGCACCTCCACCGAGAGCGTGCGGTCGAAGCCGACCCGCTCCCGGCTGGCGCCGATGAGCACCGGGCCGGCGGGGGTGCCCTCGACCACGGCGGAGGTCTGCAGCGCGGCGGAGCCGCTGGCGACGTCGGCCACGTAGTCGGCGGCGTACACCTTGTGCCGGACGATCCGCGGCAGCGGCTCGGTGACGAGGACGAAGCCGCGCCGGGGCAGCACCGGAAGCCGGACCCCGGCCAGCGCGGCGATCTCGCCGCCCCATGTGCCGGCGGCGTTCACCACGGCGGGGGCGGCTATCTCCCCGACGTCGGTGGCCACGCCGCGCACCGCCCCGTCGGGCCCGGTGCGGACCGCGGTGAGCCGCTCGCCGAGCCGGACCTCCGCACCGGCCGCACGGGCGGCGCGGAGCAGGTGGGCGGCGGCGAGGGCGGGCTGCACCTGGGCGTCCTGCCGGTAGCGCACCCCTCCGGCGAGGCCGGGGGCGAGGTGCGGCTCGAGCTCGCGGAGCCGGCCGGCGGGGATCTCCTCGGTGTCGACGCCCGCCTTGGCCTGCTGCTCGGCGAGGGCGCGCAGCCCGGCCAGCCCGGCCTCGCCGGAGGCCACCACCAGGCCGCCCTTGGGCTCGTACTCGACGGCGGCGCCGAACTCCTCGGCGAGCTCGCGCCAGAGGCCGGCGGAGAGCAGCGCGAGGTCGAGCTCGGGCCCGGGCTCCTTGTCGGAGACCAGCAGGTTGCCCTCGCCGGCGCCGGTGGTGCCGCCGGCCACCGGGCCGCGGTCGACGACGGCGACGCGCAGCCCGGCACGGGCCGCGTAGTGGGCGCAGGCCGCGCCGACCACGCCGGCCCCCACCACCACGGCGTCGAAGGAGGGTCGGTTGATCACCTCAGTAATATGTCACATTGCGAAGAGCCTGCCAAGACACCCGTTCGAGGGAACGCGAATTGGGCCCCCGGCCCGCCCCCCGGGGCGGGGGGGCGGGGGCGGGGCGGGCGCAGCGCGGCCGGCGAGGGGGTGTGGCTGGGCGCGACAG
>NZ_JBHWBW010000717.1:0-2539 GCF_042735675.1 Kitasatospora sp. NPDC059571 | reverse complement strand
ACAGACACTCTCTTTGGGGGTTTGGGTTTTTTTAAAACCCCCCCGGCCCCCCCCCCCGCCCCCGCCCCCCCCCCCCCCCCCCGCCCGGGGGGGGCGGGGGGGGGGCGCCCGGCATCGACGCGGCCGGCATGCTGCTGTTCGCCGCCGTGCTCGTCCCGCTGCTGCTGTTCCTGATGGACCCGTCCGTCGGCCGCCTCCCGCTGCTCGCGGTCACCGCCGCGGCGGCCGCCGGGCTGACCCACCGCGAACTGCGGGCTGCCCATCCCTTCATCGACCTGCGGGTGCTCGCGGGCAACGTGCCGCTGCTGGCGACCTACCTGCGGGCGCTGCTCACCTACACCGTCTCCTACGCCTTCCTGTACGGCTACACCCAGTGGCTGGAGCAGGGGCGCGGCCTGTCGGCCTCGCAGGCGGGGCTGGTGCAGCTGCCGATGTTCGCCACGGCGATCCTGGTCTCCACCGCGACCGGCCGCCGCGCCGAGATCCGCGGCAAGCTCCTGGTCGGCGCGGCCGCCCAGCTCGCCGCCTGTGCCGCACTGCTGGCCCTGGGCCCCGGCTCCGGCGGAGGGCTGCTGCTCGCCGTCGCCCTCCTGTTCGGGATCCCGCAGGGCCTCAACGGCCTGGCCCTCCAGAACGCCGTCTACCACCAGGCCGACCCGCAGCGGGTGGGCTCCTCCGCCGGACTGCTGCGCACCTTCGGCTACCTGGGCGCGATCGCCGCCTCCTCGGCCGGCGGCGCGTTCTTCCCGCACCGGGCCGACACGGCCGGGCTGCATGAGCTGGCCTGGTTCATGCTGGCCTGCGCCGGCCTCTTCCTGCTGCTCACCGCCGCCGACCGGTCGCTCGGCCGGATCGGCCCGGCAGCGGCCGCCGCCTGACCGGCCCGGGATCCGGGTCCGCACTGCCGCGCCGCGCGCGAGCACCCGGCCGGTCGTCACCTCGCGGGTCCTGGGTCGTTAGCGCCTAGGACAACGTTTCTCCGCGCTGGAAGAGGTCGGTATGCGGCAGTTCCCCCTGGAGTCGCTCGACCTGGCACCCGGCCGCGTGGTCCGCTGGCGGCTGCGGTCGCGCGCCGCGGAGCAGGGCCCGGGGGCGGCGGGCGGACCGGTGGCCGAGCCGGACCGGCGGGCGTCCTTCAACCAGGACAAGCACTTCACCGTCGCCGAGCAGAGCCGCCGGGCCAGCGAGCCGGTCGCGTCCTGGCTGGCCGTGACCTTCGAGATCGCCGGCCCGCTGGACCGCGCCGCGCTGGAGGCCGCCCTGCTGCACCTCGCCCACCGCCACGAGGTGCTGCGCTGCGAGTTCCGGCGGCTCGCGGGGGAGGTGGCCTGCGCCGCGCTGGACCCGTCGGACCTCCTGCTGGAGGCCGCCGAGGTCGGCACCTTCGACTGCCCGGAGGACCTGCGGGCCTTCCTCGCGGACGACTTCGGGCGCAGCATCGACACGCTCGCCTGGCCGCTGTACACCATGGGTGCGGTCCTCCGGCCCGACGCCACCACGGTGTACCTGGCCTTCGACCACATCGTCTGCGACGGGATGTCGATGCCCGCCGTCATCAACGACGTGCAGCGCGCGTACGCCGCGTTCGCGCAGGGCCGGCCCGCCGACCCGGACCCGGCGCCGAGCTACCTGGACTTCGCGCACGAGCAGCGCGGCCGGTACCTGTCGATCGCCGCCGACGACGACCGGCTGGCGTACTGGCGGGCGTTCACCGCCCGCAACGGGGGGTTCTTCCCGCCCTTCCCGCTCGACCTCGGCGTCGAGCCCGGCCGGATGTACCCGATCGCCAACGTGGCCGGCCGGCTGCTGGACGCCGCGGAGACCGAGGCCTTCGACCGCCGGTGCCGGGCGGTGGACGGCCGGGCCTTCATGGGGGTGCTGGCAGCGGTCGCCGCCGTGCTGCGGCGGTCCGGGGGGCCGGAGGTCTACCGGGGCCTGATGCCGGTCAGCGAGCGCGGCCGCGGGCCCTGGCAGGACGCGGTCGGCTGGTTCGTCAACACCATGCCGATCGAGTTCCCGGTCGGCCCGGGCCTCGACTTCGCCGAGGTCATGGCGGGCGTCCGGGCCGGGTTCGGCACGATGATGGCGCACACCGAGGTGCCCTTCGTCCGCGCCTGGGAGCTGCTCGCACCCGAGGAGTTCGCGGCCCGGTCCTGGCCGTTCCCGGTGAACTTCTTCTCCTACCTCGACATGCGGCGCTGCCCCGGGGCCGAGCACCACGAGGTCTGGCGGCCCACCACGCACGTCTGGTCCTCGGGCGCCAACGGCGCCTGCTCCTGGTTCCAGCGGGACACCGACGGCCTGCACCTGAACTCGATCTTCGTGGACACCCCGCAGGCCCACCGGACGATGGCCGGCTTCGAGCAGGCGCTCCGCGGTGTGCTGCGCACCATCGCCGCCACCGGGACGCTCGGCCCCGCGCCCGTCCGCCGGCCCGACGCCCCGCTGCTGCCGTCCCCCCGCCCGGGCCGCGACGGGGGGGCCCCCCCCACCCCCGCTCCAGGCGGCGCGCCCCGGCGCGGGGGGGGGGGGGGGGCGT
>NZ_JBHWBW010000716.1:0-2549 GCF_042735675.1 Kitasatospora sp. NPDC059571 | reverse complement strand
GCACCGGATCACTCCGGTGCGGGCCCCCTCGCCGTGCGGCTCAGCCGGCGTCGTACACGTCGGCCTTGAACGGGCGGACGCCCTGGTTCTCCGAACGGCTGATGTTGGAGCGGTTGGTGAACCGCTCGACGTCCACGTCGTGGTCGGCCAGGAACTCGATGGTGGTCGCCTGCACCGCGTTGAACAGCGGCTGGGCGGTGTACAGCACCGAGTCCGACATGGCGCGCCGGGCCCAGGTCGGGTCCGTCCAGGCCTGCCGGAGGCAGAACGGCTCGGGCAGCACGAGCGCGCCGCCGAGCCAGACCAGCAGGCCGGGGATCTTCATGAACGGGGCCCGGATCGCCTGCCGGACGACCTCGTCGTCGTCCACCAGCGGGAGGATGACGGTCTTCTCCTCCCAGAACTTGCCGGTCTTCGGGATCTTCACTTCCTTGGGCTTCGGCTTGGCCGTGAACAGGCCGTTCAGCGGACCGAGCGCGTGCCCGTAGGCGGAGACCCGCAGGTTGCTCCCCAGTATGGTGATCTTGACGATCACGGTGGCCACCACCTGGCCGTTGTGGAGCACCAGTTGGGCGGCCACATTGGCGTCGGTGTCGGTGCCGATGGTCTGCCGGTTGGCGATCTGCTGGATGCCGAAGTCGCGCATCCGGTAGCCGTCCATCTCCGGCGTGCCCGGCCGGCCGATCTCGTCCGCGCCCTCCGGGAGGTCCTGCACCACCCAGTGCTGGACGGAGACGTGCGGCATGGTGCCGCCCGGCAGCTCGCTGGCCGCCACGCCGCCCAGCCGCTCGGCGATCTTCTTGGCCAGGTCCCAGCGGTGGAACGTCCGGAAGTCGGCGTGGCCGGCCGCCGGGCGGAGGTCCTCGTTCATCTCCACCGTCACCCAGCGCATGCCCGTCCCGAGCAGGCCCTTCTTGCCGGCGTAGTGGTGGATGTTGGTCTCCTGCTCGGCGGTCAGCCGCTCCAGGCTGGCCCGCAGGTCGGCCGCCTTGCGGTCCAGGTCGTCCCGCGGGACGGCCTTGGGCACCGTCGCGGCGACCACGCCGCCGTCCAGCAGCCCGCCCCAGCGCGAACGCAGGTCGATCGTGCTGCGCAGACAGATCCGCTTGGCGATGAACCAGCCCACCACCGGCGCGACCATCATCAGCCGGACGTACAGCGACCACGGTCCGCCGATCGGCGGGCGGATCGCGAACAGCGCCGCGATGCCGAACGCCACCAGCAGCGCCAGTGTGCTGAAGAAGCTCTGCTCCGCGGAGAGCCGGCGCTCCTTGGCGGAGAGCACCTTCTTCTCCTTCAGCGGGGCCAGCTTCTTCTTCGCCACCGCGCGGACCTGGAAGGCGGCCAGCCAGACCAGCGTGCCGGGCAGGAAGAGCAGCCCGCAGACCAGGGTGACCAGGCTGAGCTGGCGGTCGCGGGCGTTGCGCAGCTCCTGGGCGGCGAGGCAGTGCTCGACGACCATCCGTGCGTCGGTGCCGTGCGAGGGCACCAGCGGCAGCCGCTTGGCCGGCAGGGTGCGGTCGATGACGGCACGCGAGAACGCCTCGCCGACGCTCGGTTCGAACAGGGCGAACCGGCCGTCCTTGAGGGTGGCGCCGAGCTTGGCGGCGAGCTCGCGGAAGCTGCCGTCCCGGTAGGCGGCCGAGGAGAGCGCCTGGGTGGCGGCGGTCTGCGGGCCGACGTCCGTGCGGGGTATCTGCGCACCGGGTGTCATGTCGAGCTGGGTCACGGCGGCTGCCCCTCCTCCCCTTGTCTCCCCTTGTCAGCGGCAGGCTACCGTGCCGCCGACCCCTCCCGGGCTTGATCGTCTGAACCTGCGTCAGCTGGGATGCGCGCAGATTCCTGCCGAGATGGTGCCCACTCGGCGGCGGCTTCGATCCTCCGGGGTGTCGGGTCCCGCAGCGCGGGTGCCCGATGCGGCAGGATCGGGCCATGGCCGACGACATCGCACCGGACCCGGTCCTGCTCTACGACGGGGACTGCGCCTTCTGCACCAGCTGCGTGACCTGGGCGGAGCGCTATCTGCGGGCGACCCTGGCCTCGGGCGGCTGGGAGGCGGTGCCCTACCAGCGGGCGGACCTCGCGGCCCTGGACGCGCTGGCCGGCGGCCGCGGCCAGGTGACCGCGCAGCGGGCCGGACGGGAACTCCTCTGGGTGACCCCGGCCGGCCGGGTGTACCCCGGCGCGCAGGCGGCCGCCCGGCTGCTCATGCGCTCGGGCGGCGCCTGGGCGTACGTCGGCGGCGCACTGGCGCTCCCGCAGGTGCGGCCGCTCGCCGACGCGCTGTACGGGCTGGTCGCGCGCAACCGCCGGCGGCTGCCCGGCGGCACCCCGGCCTGCGCCCGGCCGGGCCGGGCGGGCTGAGGTGACCCCGGGCGGGGGCCCGCCGCCGGGGGCGTGCCCCGGAGGGGCGGGGGGGGCGCGCGGCCGGCGGGGCGGGGGGGGGTGAGAGCCGCTCCCGGGTGCCGGCGCGGGCTAGGTCGCCGTGCGTGTCGTCGGGCGGCGAGGCGGGCGGGTGGACGGCGGCGACCTCGGGCAGGACCGCGTCC
>NZ_JBHWBW010000715.1:0-2557 GCF_042735675.1 Kitasatospora sp. NPDC059571 | reverse complement strand
GCCTCCCGGTCGGGAGGCGGCCCGCTCGCATCTGCGCGGGGCGCGGTCAGTCGCCGATCAGCGCGTCCACGAAGGCGGCCGGCTCGAACGGCGCCAGGTCGTCGGCGCCCTCGCCGAGTCCGACCAGCTTCACCGGGACGCCCAGCTCGCGCTGGACCGCGATCACGATGCCGCCCTTGGCGGTGCCGTCCAGCTTGGTCAGCACGATGCCGGTGATGTCGACCACCTCGGCGAACACCCGCGCCTGCACCAGGCCGTTCTGGCCGGTGGTGGCGTCCAGCACCAGCAGCACCTCGTCGACCGGGCCGTGCTTCTCGACGACCCGCTTGACCTTGCCGAGCTCGTCCATCAGACCGGTCTTGGTGTGCAGCCGGCCGGCGGTGTCGATCAGCACGGTGTCGACGCCCTCGGCGATGCCCTCCTTGACCGCGTCGAACGCCACCGAGGCCGGGTCGCCGCCCTCCGGGCCGCGGACGGTGTGCGCACCGACCCGCTCGCCCCAGGTCTGCAGCTGGTCGGCGGCGGCGGCGCGGAAGGTGTCGGCGGCGCCGAGCACCACCCGGCGGCCGTCGGCGACCAGCACCCGGGCCAGCTTGCCGGTGGTGGTGGTCTTGCCGACGCCGTTCACGCCGACCACCAGGACGACCGCGGGGCCCTCCTCGTGCTTGGTGGAGCGGACGGTGCGGTCCGACTCGGGGCCGATCAGGGTGACCAGCTCCTCGTGGAGCAGGGTGCGCAGCTCCTCCGGGGAGCGGGTGCCGAGCACCTTGACCCGGGTGCGCAGCCGCTCGACGAGCTCCTGGGTGGGAGCCACGCCGACGTCGGCGGTGAGCAGGGTCTCCTCGATCTCCTCCCAGGTGTCCTCGTCGAGGCGGTCCCGGGAGAGCAGCGTGAGCAGGCCCTTGCCGATCGAGTTCTGCGACCGGGAGAGCCGGGAGCGCAGCCGGACGAGCCGGCCGGCGGTCGGCTCGGGCACCTCGACGGCCGGGGCCAGTTCGGCCTCGGCCGGGGCCTCCTCCTCGACGGTGGGGAGCTGCACCTCCTCGATCGTCTGGACGGGCGCCTCGCTGGGCGGGGCGGACTCCTCGCCGACCTGCGGCTCGCGCGGCGGCGTGATGACGGGTGCCTCGGGCTTCGGAGGCAGCGGCGTGCGTCGTCTGCCGTTGACGACGAGTCCCGCGATCGCGCCGATGGCGACCACGGCGATGACTACGGCAAGGATCACGTATTCCATAACCCCCCCAGTATCCGCGACGCCCCCGGCCGCCGGGAGTAGCCGGACGGCGTGGCTCAGTCGGCCGCGGCGCCGCCGGCCGCCCGGGCGGGGCGGGCCGCGGGTGCGTCCGGCCGCAGCCGCTGGCTGATCACCTGGGAGATGCCGTCGCCCTTCATGGTCACGCCGTACAGCGCGTCGGCGGACTCCATGGTGAGCTTCTGGTGGGTGATGACGATCAGCTGGGAGCTCTCCCGCAGCTCCTCCATGATCCCGATCAGCCGGCGCAGGTTGGTCTCGTCCAGCGCGGCCTCGACCTCGTCCATCACGTAGAAGGGGCTGGGGCGGGCCTTGAAGATGGCGACGAGCAGGGCGACCGCGGTCAGTGAGCGCTCGCCGCCGGAGAGCAGCGACAGCCGCTTGACCTTCTTGCCGGGCGGGCGGGCCTCCACCTCGACGCCGGTGGTGAGCATGGACTCCGGGTCGGTGAGGACGAGCCTGCCCTCGCCGCCGGGGAACAGCCGGGAGAAGACGCCCTCGAACTGGGCGGCGGTGTCGTGGAAGGCGGCGGTGAAGAGCTGCTCCACCCGGGTGTCGACGTCGCGGACGATGTCCATGAGGTCGCGGCGGCTCTTCTTGAGGTCGTCGAGCTGCTCGCCGAGGAAGCGGTGCCGCTCCTCCAGTGCGGCGAACTCCTCCAGCGCCAGCGGGTTGACCTTGCCGAGCTGCTGGAAGGCGCGTTCGGCGGCCTTCAGCCGCTTCTCCTGCTCGGCCCGGTCGTAGGGGCGGGGCTCGCCGGGCTCCTGGCCCTCCTCGGGCAGCGGCGGCGGGACGGGCCGGTCGGGGCCGTAGCCGTCCAGCAGCTCCTGGCCCTCGATGCCGAACTCCTCCAGGGCGCGGGCCTCCAACTGCTCGATGCGCAGCCGCTTCTCGGCGCGGAGCACCTCGTCGCGGTGGCCGGCGTCGACCAGCTTGTCGAGTTCGGCCTTGAGGGTGCGGCCGTGCTCGCGGGCGGCGCGCAGCTCGCCCTCGCGCGCGGCCCGGGCCTGTTCGGCCTCGGCGCGCTCGGCCTCGGCCAGGACGAGCGAGCCCTCGACGGCGGCGAGCAGCTGCCGGGCGCCGTCGGCGACGGCGGTGGCGACCAGGCTCTCGTGCCGGGCGCGTTCGCGGCGGCGGGCGGCGCGGGCGCGGGCCTCCCGCTCGGCGGCGGCGGCCCGGTCGAGCTGGTCGGCCCGGCCGGCCAGCGAGCGGACCCGCTCCTCGTGGGTGCGGACGGTGAGCCTGGCCTCCATCTCGGCCTGGCGGGCGGCGGTTCCGGCGGCGACGAGCCGGTCGCGTTCGGCG
>NZ_JBHWBW010000714.1:0-2557 GCF_042735675.1 Kitasatospora sp. NPDC059571 | reverse complement strand
CGCCCCCCCCCGCCCGGGGGCCCGCGCCCCCCCCCGCCGCCCCCCCCCCCCCCCCCGCGTTGCGCGCCCCCGCGGCGCAGGGCCCGGGCCCCGTGCGGCCGGGCGGGCGGCGGGCCACGCGATAGCCTGGGAACGATCGAGCAGGTCGACGAACCGAGAGGTTGCAGGGTGCGTATCGCCAGGTTTTCCGTCCGGGAAGGGAGCCCTGCCGCGGGCAGCGTCTCCTTCGGCATCGTCGAGGGCGACACCGCGCAACCCGAGTCGATGGTGGTCCATGCGCTGGCCGGCCATCCGTTCGGCCAGCCGCAGCCGTCCGGCGAGGTGTACCGGCTGCAGGACGTCCGGCTGCTCGCCCCGATGCTCCCCAACAAGGTCGTCGCGGTCGGCCGCAACTACGCGGCGCACGCCGCCGAGCTGGGCAACGAGGTCCCGGACGTCCCGCTGACCTTCTTCAAGCCGTCGACGGCGGTCATCGGCCCGACCGAGTCGATCGCCTACCCGCCGTTCTCCTCGGACGTCCAGTACGAGGCCGAACTGGCCGTGGTGATCGGCCGGATGTGCCGCGAGGTGCCGCTGGAGCGGGTCCCCGAGGTGATCCTCGGCTACACCTGTGCCAACGACGTCACCGCCCGCGACGTGCAGCAGCGCGAGGGCCAGTGGGCGCGCGCCAAGGGCTTCGACACCTCCTGCCCGCTCGGCCCGTGGATCGAGACCGAGCTGGACCCGTCGGACCTGGCGATCACCTGCACCGTCAACGGCGAGCTCCGGCAGACCGGCCGCACCTCCCTGATGGTCCGTTCGATCGCCGAACTGATCGTCCACATCTCCGAGGCGATGACGCTCCTCCCGGGCGACGTCGTCCTCACCGGCACCCCCGCGGGTGTCGGCCCCCTCCATGTCGGCGACGAGGTCGCCGTCTCCGTCGAAGGCATCGGCACTCTCGCCAACAAGGTGATCAAGCGTGGCTAACTCCACCCCGGGCTCGGACGTCCGGGTCCGCTTCTGCCCCTCCCCGACCGGCAACCCGCACGTCGGCCTGGTCCGCACCGCCCTCTTCAACTGGGCCTTCGCCCGCCACCACGGCGGCACGCTGGTCTTCCGGATCGAGGACACCGACGCGGCCCGCGACTCCGAGGACTCCTACAACCAGCTGCTGGACGCGATGCGCTGGCTGGGCTTCGACTGGGACGAGGGCCCGGAGGTCGGCGGCCCGCACGCGCCGTACCGCCAGTCGCAGCGGATGGAGATCTACGCCGACGTCGCCCGGCGCCTGCAGGAGGCCGGCCACGCCTACCACTGCTACTGCACCACCGAGGAGCTGGACGCCCGCCGCGAGGCGGCCCGCGCGGCCGGCAAGCCGTCCGGGTACGACGGCCACTGCCGCGACCTGACGGAGGACCAGGTCGCCGTCTACCGGCAGGAGGGCCGCTCGGCGATCCTCCGCTTCAGGATGCCCGACACCACCCTGGCCTTCGACGACCTGGTCCGCGGCCCGGTCAGCTTCGACCCGAAGGACGTGCCGGACTACGGCATCGTCCGGGCCAACGGCGCCCCGCTGTACACCCTGGTCAACCCGGTCGACGACGCGCTCATGGGCATCACCCACGTGCTGCGCGGCGAGGACCTGCTCTCCTCGACGCCCCGTCAGATCGCCCTGTACGCCGCGCTCGCCGAGATCGGCGTCGGCCCCGGCACCACCCCGCGCTTCGGCCACCTGCCGTACGTGATGGGCGAGGGCAACAAGAAGCTCTCCAAGCGCGACCCGCAGGCCTCGCTCAACCTCTACCGCGAGCGCGGCTTCCTGCCCGAGGGCCTGCTCAACTACCTGGCGCTGCTGGGCTGGTCGCTCGCCGAGGACCGGGACATCTTCGACATCGACGAGATGGTCGCCGCGTTCGACATCGCCGACGTCAACGCCAACCCGGCCCGCTTCGACCTCAAGAAGTGCGAGCACATCAACGCCGAGCACCTGCGCCGGCTCGCGCCGGACGAGTTCGTCCGCCGCCTGGTGCCGTACCTGCAGGCCGCCGGCCTGCTGCCGGCCGAGCCCACCGCGGACCAGCTCGACCTGCTGGCCAAGGCCGCGCCGCTCACCCAGGAGCGGATGGTCGTGCTGAGCGAGATCGTCCAGATGGCCGGATTCCTCTTCGTCGACCCGGCCGGCTTCACCGTCGACCCGGACGACGCGGCCAAGGTGCTCACCGCCGACGCCCGCCCGGTGCTGGAGGCCTCGGTGAAGGCGCTGGAGGCCCTCGGGGACTTCACCCCGGAGCCCATCCAGGCCGCGCTGCGCGAGGCGCTGGTGGACGGCCTGGGCATCAAGCCCAAGTTCGCCTTCACCCCGCTGCGGGTGGCGGTCACCGGCCGCCGCGTCTCCCCGCCGCTGTTCGAGTCCATGGAGCTGCTGGGCCGCGCCGAGACGCTGCGCCGCCTGAACGCGGCCCTGGGGGGGGGGGGGGGGGGCCGGATTCCCCGGCGACGAGGAGAACAACTAAACCGGCGCCCAGGAAGTGGCTGGGTTTGTTGTGTGGGGGGGGGGCCGGAGAGTGGTGGTGGG
>NZ_JBHWBW010000713.1:0-2561 GCF_042735675.1 Kitasatospora sp. NPDC059571 | reverse complement strand
GCCGCCGGGGCGCGGCGCCGCGGGCCGTCACTCCGGCAGGTCCCCCGCCCGGCCGCGCGGGTCCGGCGCGTCCTCGCGACGGTGCCGCCCCGGCGAGGTGCCGAACGCGTGCCGGAACGCCTCGATGAAGCTGCTCGGGGTGGCGTAGCCGCTCGCCGCGGCCACCGCGGTCACCGATCCGCCCTCGGCCAGCAGGGCCAGGGCGCGCTGGAGCCGCAGCTGGGCCCGCCACTGCGGGAAGCTCATCCCTGTCTCCCGGCGGAACAGCCGGCTGAGGGTGCGTTCGGAGGCCCCGACCGCCGTGCCGAGCTCCGCCAGGGTGCGCTGGTCCGCCGGGTCGTCGGCGAGCAGGGCGGCCAGGTCGCGCAGCCGGGGGTCGTCGGGCGCGGGCAGCCAGCGGTCGAAGGCGGGGGCGTCCGCGATCTGGTCGAGCGCGACCCGCTCCAGCCGGTGGCGTGCATCGCCGGACGGGGGGCGCGGCCCGCTCAGCACCGCCACGATCTCGTGCAGCAGCGGGCTGACCGCCAGCACCGTGGGCCGGTCCAGCGCGGGCGGCCGCACCTCGGCCGGGTAGCTGAGGCTGCGCAGTTCGCTGGGGCCGTGGGCGCGGTGGGCGTGCGGCACCCCGGCCGGGATCCAGACCGCCCGGTGCGGCGGGACGACCCAGGAGCCGCGGTCGGTGGAGACCTCCAGGACGCCGCGCCCGGTGCAGACCAGCTGGTGCACGTCGTGGTGGTGCCAGTCGATCCGTTCGCGGTGGGCCAGCGGCACCCGGGTGGGCCCGTGCAGTGGCTGGCGGGTTGTCGACACAAATCGGCAGAGTATCGGAAGCCGCCGCCCGGCCCGCCCGGCCAGGCTGGTCCCCGTCAACGGAAACCGATCACCGAGGGGTGGGCCCGGCATGGCGGGGGCACGGCCGCAGGATGCGGAACACGATTCGACGGGAACGGCAGCAACGCCGCGGGCAGCGGGGCCGGCAGCCGGCCCGGGGCCCGGCGTGTGGCGGCGGATGCGGCTGTGGGGCGCCGCGCACGCCGTCGACGACCTCTACCAGGGGCTCGTCCCGGCCGTGGTGCCGTACTTCGTCCTGGAGCGCGGCTACGGGTACGTCGCGGCGGGCGGCCTCACCCTGGCGGCCACGCTGGGCAGTGCCGTCCCCCAGCCGGCGATCGGCCTGGCCGTCGACCGGCTGCGGCTGGGCTGGCTCGCCGCGGCCGGGCTCGCCCTGGCCGGGACGGGGCTCGGGCTGTCCGGCCTGGTGCACTCCTACCCGGCGGCCTGGCTGCTGGTGCTGCTCTCCGGGCTGGGGGTGGCGATGTTCCACCCGGCGGCCGGCAAGGCCGCCCGGGAGGCGGCCGGGGACAGCGCGGCGGCGATGGGCGTGTTCGCGGCCGGTGGCAGCGTCGGCTTCTTCCTGGCACCGGTGCTGGCCACCCCGGCCCTGGCCGTGTGGGGGCTGCGGGCCACGGTGCTCTTCGCGCCGCCCGCCCTGCTGACGGCGTACGTGCTGTTCCGGCACCGCCACCGGCAGCAGGCGCTCGCGGCGGCCCGGGCGGCGGCCGCGCCGGGCGGCACCGACCGCTGGGGGCCGTTCCTGGTGCTGACCGGCGTGGAGGTGGCCCGCTCGGTGGTCTTCTTCGGCATCAGTACGTTCATCGAGCTGTACTGGCTGCGGCAGCTGCACGCCTCGCACGCCGTGGCCGGCGCCGCGCTGGCCTGCTTCCTGGGCGGTGGCGTGGCCGGCACGCTGGCCGGCGGCCGGCTCGCGGACCGGATCGGCGCGGTCCGCGCGGTGCGGCTGGGCACGGCACTGACGCTGCCCGCGCTGGCGGGGCTCTGCGTGGCGCCGGGCCGGTTCGTGCCGCTGCTGTTCGCGGCGGCGACCGGCCTCGCCCTGAACGTGCCGTTCGCGGTGCTCGTCAAGCTCGGCCAGGACTACCTGCCGAGCCGCCCCGGCACCGCGGCGGGCGTCACCCTGGGCCTGGCCGTCAGCATCGGCGGCCTCGCCGCCCCGGCCCTCGGCGCGATCGCCGACGGGTACGGCCCGCAGGGCGTGCTCCGGGCGCTGTGCGTGGTGCCGCCGGTCGGGCTGCTGCTCGCCCGGCTGCTGGCCGAGCCCTGAGACGCGGCGCGTGCGCACGGTCACCGCGGGTGGCGGGTGTGACCCGCGCCATCCGGGAGCGGTCCGGCGGGCGGCCGGGTGCGCGCCGGGTGTGCCCGGACGGTCACGGGGTGCCGATGATGTGGGCGGCGTCACGCGGCCGGGGCCGTGGCGGCGGTCACATCCGGGTGGGGGGCGGGCCGGTCGGCCGCTCAACCGCGGGCCCCGGATGCCGTCCGTACCGCCGGTAAACGCGGTCTGACCTGCGGGGACGTCCGGATTCCTTGAAAGCCCCGGGCGGGCTGCCTACCTTCGAAACCAGTGCGGCGAGGCCCCACGGCCCCTCACCGGGCCGGACCCCCGGCCCCCGCACTCCCCGAACGCAAGGCGCCGCCGCACGGTGGTGCCCGCCCGGAACCGTCCGGGACCCTTCCCGAGAGGACCTGCATGATCTTCCGCC
>NZ_JBHWBW010000712.1:1413-2563 GCF_042735675.1 Kitasatospora sp. NPDC059571 | reverse complement strand
GCCCCGGGGGCCGTGGAGTGCGGCGGCTCAGCCGGCCAGCGCCTGGGTCGCGGCCTTCAGCTGGGCAGCCAGCGCGGCCTTGGCGTCGGCCATGGCCGGGGCGTGCTCGGCGATCGCCTGCTGCTGGTAGGCGGCGTCCACCGCGTACCAGACGCCGACCACGTTCTCCCGGTGCCGGCAGCCGGCGTCGGCCGTGGCCACCTGGAGCTCGTGCGGCGTGGGCAGCGGCGTCCGGGACCACTCCTTGTCGCTCATCGCGGCGAGCGGGTCGGCGTAGTCGAGGCCCGCCGCCCTCATGCACTGCGACCACTTCGCGAAGACCGCCTGGGTGCGCGGGTCGACCCGGGCCGCCTCCAGGGTGCCGAACTTGAGGTCGGAGGCGGTCTTCGCGTCACCGAGCTGCCCGTCCACCGAGCCGGTGAGCCGGACGGCGGCCTCGCCGACGCAGCCGTGGTCCGGCACCTTCAGGCCGTTGACCGTCTGCCCCCCGGGGCCGAACCGCTGCTTCGGGTCGGAGGTGCCGCGTGCGGCCACCGTCATCGCGGGGCTCATCGGCGGCTGCGTCTGCGAGTCGGCGGCCGCCGGGGCGCCGCCCTCGGGGTGGTAGCCCCACTTCGCGAGCAGCGCGGCGCTCTGCCGGCCGTAGCGGCCGTCGATCCGGGTGGTGGGAGCGTCGCTGTCCCGGCCCGGCAGGGCGGGTGCCGGGGGCGTGTAGTCGAACCCGAACCGCGCCATGCAGCCGGAGATCAGCCGGGCCTGCGCCTTCTCCACGGTGAGGAGCTGGTCCGGGGCGAGCAGATAGCCGTCGAGCGGCAGCGGCTTGTCGTTGGCCGAGTCGAGGACCGGTGTCGCGGACACCGTGGGGGGCGCCTCGCTGCGGGTGGGCGCGGCACTGCCGCTGTTGCCGGCCGGCTGCTCGGCGACCGCGCTCGCGCAGCCGGCCAGCAGCAGGGACAGGGCGATCACGAGGGCGGCGCGGCGGCGCGGGCGGCGGTACACGGGCGTGGTCTCTCCCGGAGCGGCGGGACGGTCTGGAGTAGGCTGCACCGCAGTGGGGGGGGGGGGGCGGGCGGCGGCGCGCGACCAGGCCAGCAGCGCTGAGGGGGTGTGGGGGGGGGGCGGAGGTGGAGAATCTCGAGGGCGGGCGTGT
>NZ_JBHWBW010000712.1:0-1403 GCF_042735675.1 Kitasatospora sp. NPDC059571 | reverse complement strand
GGGGTCGACCCCCCCGTGGGGGGGTCTGTTTTTGTTGTCCGCCCCTCCTATGGTTCTGGGGCCGGGAGCACCCGCCCGCCCACCACTGTCGGTTCGTCAGGCTGTGCCGGGCGGGATCAGTTGAAGAAGCCCGCGGCGTTGTTGTTCTTCAGCGCGCCGTTGAGGTCGGTGGTCGACCACGCCGGGATGTTCTGGCAGGCGTAGCTGCAGTTCTTGGTGCCGCTGTTGTAGTAGACGGTGAAGGTGCCGTCGTACCAGCTGTCGACCGAGGCGGCGTTGTTCTTCACGGACACGCCGGCGCCGGAGCTGCCGTTCCTGCCGGCCGAGAAGTAGTGGCCGGCGTAGTCGGAGATGTTGCCGGTCTGCCGGAAGTAGGCACCGTAGCCCGCGCCGCTCGAGTTGTAGTAGACGCAGACCTCGTGGGTGCCGCTGCAGTCGTAGTTGGGGACGGCGGCCGAGGCGGAACCGGCCGTGGCAAGACCGGCGGTGGCGACGGTGCCGGCGACGGCGGCAGCAGCAAGGAGCTTCCGGATGCGCATGTCGTCTCTTCCTTCCGCGGCGCCGGCCTCTCCGGCGTCGTGGGCACCATGCTGCTGTCCGGCCGTAGCGCGCCGGTAGCGCCCGCGGTAGCGCGGGGGACCGACCGGACTATGCCGACCGAAGGTCCCAAATCGCCTTTACCGATTGGCCTTTCGGCCATTCGATGATCGAGAATCAGCCCGGTCGCGAGCACGTCAGGAACTCCTCACGCGCGCGCGTAGTTCTACCCCCTCGGCAAGCTGACCCCCGGTCAGGGGAGATGAGGAGGACCCGTTGGCCCGCAAACCACGGCCCATCGATCCGACTGACGGACCGATACCCGCCTTCGCCTTCGACCTGCGCAAGGTCCGCGAGCAGGCCGGCGAGCCGACCTACCGTGCGCTCGCCACGCTGGCCGGGTTCAGTGCGACGACCCTGAGCGACGCGGCGGGCGGCGTACGGCTGCCGAGCCTGGAGGTGACGTTGGCGTACGTCGGCGCCTGCGGCGGTGACGTCACCGCGTGGGAGCTGCGCTGGCGCGAACTCGACCGCGAACTCTCCGCTCCGGCGGCGGCCGCCGACCCGGATCGGGACCCGGACGCCTCCCTGGCCGCGGCCCCCGACGCCGCCGCCCCCGGTGCGCAGGCCGGCCGCGGGGCACTCGCCACCGCCGCGCCGCCCGCCGCCGTGCCCGACGTCACCGCGCCGGCCCCCGACACGGTGTCCTCCGGGCCGGCCCGGTCCCTCCTGCCGCCCTGGGCCCGGTGGTGGGCGGGGGGGCCCGCGGGGTCCCGGGGCCCGGGGGGGGGGGGGGGCGGGCGGCGGGCCCCCCGGCCCCCCACCACCGGCGGCCCCCCCACCGGGGGGGGCCGGGGCCTCCCCCG
>NZ_JBHWBW010000711.1:0-2594 GCF_042735675.1 Kitasatospora sp. NPDC059571 | reverse complement strand
CCGCCGGGGGGCCGCCCCGCCCCGCGCCCCGGCCCCGGCCCCGCGGGGGGCGCCCCCGGCTCGCGTCACAACCGTGTCATGACGCCGCTCCCGAGGCCCTGCTGCCCCTTGGGCCGCAACGCCCGACCGCTACGCTGACCGTATGACGAGTGAGGAGCAGCCCACCGGTACCGCCCCCGCACCACCCGACCGCCCGGACCCGGCACCCGCCGGCACCCCCGGTGAACGGGCCCGGGCACTGCTCCGCCTCCGGCCCTACCGCCGGCTGTGGACCGCGCAGCTGGTCGGCGGCACCGCCGACCGCCTGGCGCTGCTGGTCCTGGTGCCGCTGACGGTGGTCGCCGGCGTGATCGGCGGTCAGTTCGGCCACGGGTACCGGTCGCTCGCCTTCGCCGTCGCCGCGGTGTTCGCGGCCCGGCTGCTCGCCACCGTGCTGTTCGGCGCGGCCCTGCTCGGGCCGGTGCACGCCCTGGTCGGCGGCCGACTCGACCGGCGCTGGACCTTGATCGGCACCGACCTGCTGCGCGCGGTGCTGATCGGACTCGCCGCCTGGTGGGTCACCTGGACTCCCGGCACGGCGACCTGGGTGCTGCTCGGCACCGTCTTCGTGTCCGGTGCGGCCGAGCGGATCTGGGCGATCGCCAAGGCGGCCGCCGTCCCGGGCCTGCTGCCGCCCGCAGACCCGTACGCCGCCCCCGAGCGCCGCCGGCCGTCCGCCGCCGGCCTGGACGCCGTCCGCACCCTGGACCTGCGCACCGGCTGGGCCACCGTCCCGCTCGCCGCGACCGCCCTGATCCTGCTCACCCTGCTCAACAACGTGCTCGCGGCGCTCGCCTCGGACTGGCTGCGCGGCCACCAGCTGACCTGCGCCGCCCTCGGCGCCGCGCTGCTGTTCGGGGCCTCCGCGGTGCTGCTCTTCCTGCAGGAGCTGCCCGGCGGCGCCGCCACCGCCCCGCGCTCCCCGCTCCAGGGGCTGCGCGCACCGACCGACGCCACCCCGGGCCCGGCGCTCACCAAGGGCCGCACCGGCTCCGCCCCGTACTTCACCTTCGCCGTCGCCGCCGGGTACGCCGCGATGGCGGGCGTCGCCGCCCTCGGCCTGCTCACCGCGGTCGAGCACCGGGCCGGTCCGGTCGGCTACGGCCTGGTCGTCCTCGCGGCCGCACTCGCCCCCGCCCTGGGCGCGCGGAGCGCCCGCTCGGTGCTGCCCGCGCTCTCCCGCCGCCGGCTCCTCGCGGTCGCCCTGCTGGTCGAGGGCGTGGCACTGATCCTGGCCGGACTGGTGCTGGACTTCGTCCTCGTCCTGCTGCTCACCGTGCTCGCCGGCCTCGCCGCCGGTGTCGCCATCGCGGTCGGCCGGGCGCTCCTCGCCCAGGAGGTCGAGGAGATCCGGCTGCCCAAGGTCACCGAGCACCTCTACGCGGTGCTGCGGGTGGTCGTCGGCACCGCGCTGGTGGCCGTCCCACTGATCGCCGCCGCCTACGGCGAGGTCGAGCTCGGCCGGGTCGAGTCCGGCAGCTTCACCTTCATCCACGGCGGTGCGGCGCTCGCCGTCTCCACCGCGGGCCTGCTCACCCTGGTGCTCGCCGCCGTGGTGCTGCTGCGCACCGACGACCGGCGGGGGGTCGCCCCGTTCGGGCGCGAGCTCGCGCAGGCCGTGCGCGGCGGTTCCGCGCCGGCCCCGCACCGGCTGGCCGGCACCGGCTTCTTCATCGCCCTGGAGGGCGGCGACGGCGCCGGCAAGTCGACCCAGGCCCACGCGCTCGCCGAGTGGATCCGCTCCAAGGGCCACGAGGTGGTGCTCACCCGCGAGCCCGGCGGCAGCCCGGTCGGCCAGCGGCTGCGCGGTCTGGTCCTGGACGTCGGCAACACCGGTCTCTCGCACCGCGCCGAGGCGCTGATCTACGCCGCCGACCGCGCCGAGCACGTCGAGAACGTCATCCGGCCCGCCCTGGCCCGCGGCGCGGTGGTCATCACCGACCGCTACATGGACTCCTCCATCGCCTACCAGGGCGCCGGCCGCGACCTCGCCGCGGCCGAGATCGCCCGGATCTCCCGCTGGGCCACCGGCGGTCTGGTGCCCGACCTCACCGTCGTGCTGGACGTCGACCCGTCCGCGGCCCGGGAGCGCTTCACCGAGGCGCTGGACCGGCTGGAGCAGGAGCCCACCGAGTTCCACGCCCGCGTCCGGTCCGGGTTCCTGGCCCTCGCCGCCGCCGACCCGGCCCGCTACCTGGTCGTCGACGCCGGGCAGCAGCCCGCCCAGGTGACCACCGCCATCCGCCACCGGCTCGACCGGGAGCTGCCGCTCTCCGCCCAGGAGAAGGACGCGAAGGCCGAGCAGGAGCGCCTCGCCCGCGAGGCGGCCGAGCGCCGCGCCGCCGAGGAGGCCCGCCGAAAGGCGGAGGAGGCGGAGGCGGAGCGCAAGCGCCAGGAGCTGCTGGAGCAGCTGCGCGCCGAGCAGGCCGAGAAGGACCGGCTCGCCGCGGTGGAGGCCGAGCGGGTCGCCGCCGAGGAGGCCGCCCGGAAGGCCGAGGAGGCCCGGCAGCTCGCCGAGGAGGAGGCGCGTCGCCGCGCCGCGGAGGAGGCCGCCC
>NZ_JBHWBW010000710.1:0-2606 GCF_042735675.1 Kitasatospora sp. NPDC059571 | reverse complement strand
TCCGTGCCTGACCGCCGCCCGCGCCCCCCCCCGCCCACACCCCCCCACCCCCCCCCGCGCGGCGCGCGCGCCCGCGGTTTGGCCCCGTAACCCCCAGTCGGCCGCGGCCCGCGCGGCCGCGCACCTCTCCTGCGCGTCGATCACAGCGCCGAGCGTTTCACCGGGCCGGTCTTCACACAAGGTCCATATCCGCCAGCCTCCGGGCAGGCCCGCGAAGGGTCGACGCCGCCGTGCGCCCGGCGTAACCGGCGGCTGCGGGCCGGCGCCCCGGTGCGACGGCAGGCCGGATCCGGACCTGTGTCCGCGTCGCGGTAACCGACCCCCGGGCGTCGGTGGCCACGTCGCGGTCTTCCCCGCCCGGGGCGACTCTCCCCGCGCTCGGGGGCACGGGAGGATCAGCCGTGTTCCGCCGAGCCGGTGAGCCGGAGTTTGCGCTGCGCCCGCTGGTAGAACGTGGTGCGGCCCAGTCGTACGACGCGTGCGGCGGCGGGCAGCATGGTCACCTCGATGCTGTCGCCCGGTGAGACGTGGCCGGCCAGGAGGCCGTCGACCTCGACGGCGAGGTCGCCGCTGTGCGGCAGGACGTCCAGGGCGAGCCGCTCGCCGCTGGAGAGGAACACGGAGCGGTTGAACGTGGCGTGCGGAGCCACCGGGGTGATCAGCAGCCCCTCCGCGTTGGGGGAGACGATCGGGCCGCCGGCGGAGAAGCTGTACGCGGTGGACCCGGTCGGCGTGGCGACGACGACCGCGTCGGCGGTGTAGGCCACGAAAGGCTCGTCCTGGACCCTTACGGCGACCGCCGCGGACTTGTGTCCCGGGCTGCGCAGGAGCACGACGTCGTTGAGGGCCGTCTCCTCGGCGGACCCGAAGCGGGCGTGGACGCCGGAGCGGACCTCCACGGTGAAGCGGTGGGCGTCGATGGCGTCCAGTGCGGCCGGGAGCTCCGGGATGTCGACCTCGGCGAGGAAGCCCAGGCGTCCGACGTTGACGCCCAGGACCGGCGCGTGGCCCCCGATCGCGAGCCGCATGGTGCGCAGCATGGTGCCGTCCCCGCCGAGGCTGATCAGCAGGTCGGTGCCGGTGGTCATCTCCTCGGCCCCGACCGGGATGGCCTCACAGCCGATGCGGGCCACCTCCGCCGCCAACCCGAGGACCTTCGCCCCGCGAGCCCGGCTCCACCGGACCACGGTCTCCACGGTGGGCGCGGAGGTGCGCTCCGGGTGGAGTACCAGTCCCACCGTGCCGATGAATCCCATGTCGGGCACCTCGATGTCGGCCGGGCCACTGCTGCTCCCTCCAGTCACGCACAGCCGGCCGCCACCTTCAAGGTGACGGGAGCGCTGCTGGCCGACACGGAATCCCCGTGCGTGCAGGTGCACGTGCGCCGAGGTGCACTGCGCCGAGATGCTCAGAGCGGCGGGGCCGGCAGGCGCGGGTCCGTGATCCCGCCAGGGCAGGCGAGGCTGCCGACGTCCCAGCCGGCCCGGGCGGCTCCGGCCTGGTACGCGCTCTCGTAGAAGGCGAGTACGGTCGCGATCGGATCGGGCTCGGCACGGACCGCGTCGTAGCGCAGCACCGCCAGGTGGCTGTCGTTGAGCTCGATCCACCGGGCGGATGCCGGTGTCAGCGGGTCCTCGGCCAGCTGCTTCGGCTCGGGAGCCGTGTAGGAGTAGAACGCCGGTTCGCCGAGATCGGCGTCGCCGAACCAGAACCCGAAGCTGATCAGCTCCCGGGAGTAGGCCTCGCGGGTCACCGGGTCGACCTGCGCCGGCTGGTCGACGGTGCGTCCGGAGAACCGGGTGTGCGCGAGGTCGAACGAGTGCCAGAAGAGGTGGACGGGGCTGGCCTTGCCCGAGTAGCGCGTCGCGAACTCCTCCAGCACCAGCCCGACCTGGCCGAGCACCTGCCAGTAGCGGTTCGCCCAGGCGGGATCGTAGGCCGCGTGCTCGAAGTCCTCGGTGAACGGCCGGCCGGCGTCGGGCAGCCGGTAGGGCCGGGGGAACGGGAGCTCCACCCGGACGCCCAGCGCAGCCAGCGTCTCGAAGGTCTGCCGGTGGAACGAGGCCACGGACTGGCCGAGGAGGGGGAAGGACGCCGTCCTGCCGTCCGCCGTCGCCGCAACCAGCCGGTGGTCGACGAAGTCGAAGTCGATGGTGAAGATCGGGTTGCCGTCGACCTGGCCCATGGGCCGCGTGGTGATCCCACGGCCGGTGAGGTGGAACGGCACGTTCCACCAGTGATTGCGCCGCACGCTCGCCGCCAGGCGGATCTTGCCGACCACCTGCGTGAAGCGGTGCAGCGTCTCCTTCGTGTCCCGCCACTCGCCGAGGGGCATCGCCGGGAACAGCTCCATCACGTCTTCCTCCCGCCTGCCGATCGCAGTTCCATCATGACGTCGGCGAGGCGGGGAGCGCGCAGTCGCGGCCGGCGGCGAAGCGTCATGGCGTGAACGCCCGGTGTGATCGACGCCGTCACGGCTCAGGTGTCCACGACGGGCTCCGCACCGGTCCGGTGGCCGCAATGCCGAGGGGGCCCGCCCCCGCGGGGGACCCGGGGGGGGGCCCCCGCGCGGGGGGGGGGGCGGGGGGGCAGTAAAAAAACCGAGC
>NZ_JBHWBW010000709.1:0-2625 GCF_042735675.1 Kitasatospora sp. NPDC059571 | reverse complement strand
GCCGCCGACCGGGCGGGCCCGGTCGGCGGCCGGCAGACGGGCTCAGCCGACCACGGCGAGGTCGTGCGGGGTGGAGTTGAAGCGCCGGCCGCCGTCCTCGGTGACGGTGACGATGTCCTCGATCCGGACGCCGAAGCGGCCGGGGAGGTAGATGCCGGGTTCGACGGAGAAGCACATACCGGGGACGAGCGGCTGCCGCTCGCCCTCGACCATGTAGGGCGGCTCATGGGTGGTCAGGCCGATGCCATGGCCGGTGCGGTGGATGAAGTACTCGCCGTACCCGGCGTCGGTGATCACCCGGCGGGCTGCCCGGTCGATCTCCTGGCAGGCGACGCCGGGCCGGACGGCCTCGAAGCCGGCCTGCTGGGCGCGCCGGACGATCTCGTGCACCTCGCGCACCTCGGCGGGCACCTCGGCGCCGACGTGCACGGTGCGGGTGGTGTCGGAGCCGTAGCCGTCCTTGAGGCCGCCGAAGTCGAGGACGACGGTGTCGCCCTCGGCGATGACCCGGTCGCCGGCCTCGTGGTGCGGGTTGGCGCCGTTCGGGCCGGAGCCGACCACGGTGAAGTCGACCTGACTGTGGCCGTGCCGGCGCAGCGCCTCGGCGAGGTCGGCGGCGACCTCGTTCTCGGTGCGGCCGGCGAACGGGACGGTGAGGATGTCCCGGTACGCGGCGTCGGCGGCGGCGCCGGCCGCGGCGAGCCGTTCGAGCTCGTCGGCGCCCTTGACGGCGCGCAGCATCGGCAGGCTCGCGGTGAGCGAGGTGTAGGAGGTGCCGGGCAGGGCCTCCTGGAGGGCGATCAGGTGCATCGCCCAGGCGCCGTCGGAGATGCCGTACCAGCCGGTCGGGTCGAGGAGTTCGCGGGCGGCCCGGTAGGGGTCGCTGCCGTCGGTCCAGTCGGTGACGCGGACGGCGGCGGCGCCGGGTGCGGCCTCGGCGTCGGGGCGTTCGAGCTTGGGGACGATCAGGACGGGCTGCTCGCCGGGGGTGATGAGCAGTGCGGTGAGGCGTTCGGTGATCGCGGTGGGACGGTAGCCGGTGAGGTGGACGAGGTCGGGGCCGGGGGTGATGACGAGTCCGGCGAGTCCGGCGTCGTCGGCGGCGGTCGCGGCGCGGGCCATCCGGTCGGCGAAGTCCCGGGTGGTGAAGGGCTGGGGCATGGCGGTGTCTCGCTCCTCGGGGTCAGGCACGGGCGGCGGCGTAGTGGCGCAGGAAGAGCGCCTCCACGTGGGCCATGTGCTCGATCTCGCCCGGGTCGACACTCTCGTTGGGGGCGTGGATGAGGCAGCGGGGCTCCTCGACGCCCATGAGGACGATCTCGGACTCGGGGTAGGCGGCGGCCAGCACGTTGCAGAGCGGGATGGAGCCGCCCTGGCCGAGGAAGGCGAGGCCCTTGCCGTAGACCTCCTGGGCGGCCTTGTCGAGGGCGGTGTAGGCGGGCCCGTCGGTGGCGGCGCGGAACGGCGAGCCGATCTGCTCGGGTTCGACCTCGACCCGGGCGCCCCACGGGGCGGCGGCCAGCAGGTGGGCGGTGAGGGCCTCGCGGGCGGCGGCGGAGTCGGTGCCGGGCGGCACGCGGAGGCTGACCCGGGCACGGGCGGTGGCGGGGACGGCGGCGGCGGAGCCGACGACGGGCGGGCAGTCGATGCCGAGGACGGTGACCGCGGGGCGGGCCCAGAGCCGGTCGGCGACGGTGCCGGAGCCCATCAGGTCGACCCCGTCGAGGACGGCGGCGTCGGCGCGGAACTGCTGTTCGTCGTAGCCGACGCCGTCCCAGCCGGCGTCGGCGTCCAGGCCGTCGATCCGGGTGGCGCCGTCGGGGCCGCGCAGCGAGTCGAGGATCCGGATCAGTGCGGCGAGGGCGTCGGGGGCGGGGCCGCCGAACATGCCGGAGTGCAGGTCGCCGGCGAGCGTGGAGACGGTGACGACGACGTTGGCGACGCCGCGCAGCGTGGTGGTGGCGGTGGGGACGCCGACCGCGGCGTTGCCGGTGTCGCAGATGAGCAGCGCGTCGGCGTGGAGTTCGTCGGTGTGGCCGCGGAGGTAGTCCTCCAGGCCGCCGGTGCCCTGCTCCTCGGAGCCCTCGGCGACGAACTTCAGGCCGACCGGGAGGTCGTCGCCGAGCGCCCGCAGGGCGGTGAGGTGCATGACGATGTTGCCCTTGCAGTCGGCGGCGCCGCGTCCGTACCAGCGGCCGTCGCGCTCGGTGAGTTCGAACGGCGGGGAGGTCCAGGCGGTGTCGTCGAGCGGCGGCTGGACGTCGTAGTGGCAGTAGAGCAGGACGGTGGGGGCGCCGGGCGGCGGCGGGCGGTGGCCGATGACGGCGTGGCTGCCGTCGGGGGTCTCGGCGAGGTGGACGTCGCGCAGTCCGGCCTCGGTGAAGGCGGCGGCGACCCACTCGGCGGCCTCGCGGCACTTCTCCGGCGGGTACTGGCGCGGGTCGGCGACGGACGGGATGGCCACCAGTTCGGCGAGGTCGGCCCTGGCCCGGGTCATCAGGGCGGAGATCCGCGCCGCGAGGTCGTCGGTCATGGCTGGGTCAGCTCCTCGGGTCACGTGCCGCGCGCGCCGCCCCCGGTCGGGGGCGGCGGGACCGGCCCGGCGTCACTTCCGCACCCTGAGGT
>NZ_JBHWBW010000708.1:0-2659 GCF_042735675.1 Kitasatospora sp. NPDC059571 | reverse complement strand
GCGCTCTGTCGTCACAGGACGGCTGCAATCCACCTCAGCGGCCTTGATCAACCGACGCCCGGTCAGCCGCAGCAGGTACGGTCGATGCGTGGCTGGCAATCGATACGACAACGGGCAGGGCGGCGACCCCCGGCAGGGCTGGTCCGCGCCCGCCGGTCCGGCGCCGCGGCAGCAGCCCGGTGGCGGGCCCACGGGGGGCCCCGAGTACTTCACCGCGCCCTACGAGGCGTACCCCGCGCAGAGCCCCCAGGGGCAGGCGGCGCAGGCCCGGCAGGACGCCTACGGCGATCCCTACGGCGACCCCCGGGGCAGCGGCCCCGGCGGTGCCGGGCCGGGCGACCCGTACGCCGGCGACCAGCCCGGGCACACCCGGGCCTTCGCCATCGGCGAGGACCCGTACGCCGGCTACCCGGCCGGCGGCTACCAGGACGGGCAGGGCTACCAGGAGGCCCCGTACGGCGCCGACGACAACGTGGCGGTCTACCGGGCCGGCGGCCAGGTGGCGCCCCGGGTGGCCGGTCCGCGGCCCGGCTGGAAGGACCTGCTGGTCGGCATCTACCGGCAGCCGGCCCGCACCTTCGACCGGATGCGGGACCACCAGGCCTGGCTCCCCGCCGTCACCGTCTCGCTGATCTACGGCGTCCTCGCGGTGCTCGGCATGGGCTCCACCCACGACGACATCGTCGACTCGACCTTCTCCACCGCCGCCTGGGCGCTGGCCGCCGCGGGTATCGGCTTCACCCTGGCCGGTGCGGTGCTCGGCGCGGTCACGCACGGCCTGGCGCGCCAGCTCGGCGGGGACGGCCCGTGGCAGTCCACGGTCTGCCTGGCCATGCTCATCGGCTGGACGAGCGACGCGCCGCGGCTGCTGCTGGCGCTCTTCCTGCCCACCGGCAACGTCGTGGTGCAGGTGGTCGGCTGGCTGACCTGGCTGATCTGCGCGGTGCTGCTCACCACGATGGTCCGGCGGGTGCACGACCTGCCCTGGGGCAAGGCGGCCGGCGCGGCCGCGCTGCAGCTGCTGGCCCTGCTCGTCCTGATCAAGCTGCCGACGCTGAGCTGAGCCGGGGGCGGGCCCCGGGATAGGGTGGACGGTCTGTCCTCATCTGCCCCACGCAGTGTCCGGAGCACCCTCATGACCCTCTCCACCACCCACGTCAGCTTCCCCTCCGGTGCGACCACCGGTGAGTCGCCGGTGGTCGCCGTGCACCCGCTGGACGGCGGCCGGTACGCCGTCGTCACGGAGGCGACGCCGTTCCACCCGCTCGACCACACCTGGCCGGACCAGCCCGCCGACCTCGGCACGCTCACGGTCGGCGGCGTCGCGCACCCGGTGGTGGACTGCCTGACCGGGGCCGTCGGCCCGGACGGCGACGGCCTGCAGGTCGGCGCCGACATCCCGGTCCGGCGCGGGGACGAGGCCTGGGCCTGGCTGGTGCTCCACGTCGTCGAGCAGGAGCCGGCCGGCGCGGTCGGCCAGGTCGCCCGCCTGGAGGTCGACGCCGACCGCCGCGCCCGGCTCTCCGCCGCGCACAGCGGCTGCCACCTGCTCGCGCTCGCCCTCAACGCCGCGCTGGCGCCCCGCTGGCGCAAGGACCCGGGCCGTGCCGACGCCTTCGGCAACCCCGACTTCGACAGCCTCGCCATGGCGTCCTCCGTGATGGACACCGAGGCCAGCACCGACACCTACCGGCTCGGCAAGTCGCTGCGGAAGAAGGGGTTCAGCACCGAGGCGGCCGAGGGCCTGCCGGCCCTCGCGGACGCCCTGACGGCGCTGACCGAGACCGTCAACGCACAGCTCGCGGCCTGGGTCGCGGCGGACGCGCCGGTGCGGATCGAGGTGCCCGGGCCGGAGCTGACCGCCCGCCGCCGCTGGCACTGCGAGCTGCCCGTCGGCACCGCCGAGATCTTCTGCGGCGGCACCCACCTGCACCACCTCGGCGAGCTCGCCGAACTCCGCACCGAGCTGTCGCTCTCCGAGGACGGCAGCGAACTGGTCGCGGTGACCCGGCCCAAGCGCGCCTGACCCGGCGGAGGATGCCACAACGGGATTCTGCGGACGGAAGTTCCCCTTCCGTCCGCAGAATTCCGTTGCAAGTTCATAACGCGGGGTGGGTATGCCGCAATTGTTCGATTGGCGCATCCGGGGTGCCGATAGCGTTCGGCTGATCATTCAGCCCTCCAGCTCATCGGCGAGGACCACCATGACCACCCCCCAGTCGCCCCAGGGCCAGCCGGGCACCTTCGGCCCCGCCGACAACTTCGGCCAGCCCGCCCCGGGCTACGCCCCGCCGGCCGGCCAGGTTCCGGGCCAGTACCCGGGCCAGGTGCCGGGCCAGGCTCCGGCCTACGTGCCGCCGGGCGCCCAGGTCCCCGGCGGCTACGGCCAGCCGCCCGTGGTCAAGCCCAAGGGCGGCCGCGGCAAGAAGATCGTCATCGGTATCGTCACCGTGATCATGGTGATCGTGGTCAAGCTCGTCATCGGCTTCGCCATCGGCTACGCCACCGCGGACAAGCCGGTGCACGCCAAGGCCGGCGAGTGCGTCCACGTGACCGGCGGCAACACCAACCCCAAGGTCGACACCGTCGACTGCGGCAGCGCGGACGCCGACTACACCGTGGTCTCGGTGATCGACAACTCCTTCGACCTGCACGCCTG
>NZ_JBHWBW010000707.1:0-2685 GCF_042735675.1 Kitasatospora sp. NPDC059571 | reverse complement strand
GCCCGCCCCCCGCCCCCCCCCCCCCCCACCCGCCGCCCGCCGCCTGGGGCCCTCGCTGCCCCCCCGCCGGCCGGTGCCTCAACGCCCGCCCCCCGCGGGCCCCCCCCGCGGCCCCCCCGGGAGGGGTCAGCGCTGGGCGCCCCGGCGGGCCGTCCGCAGGGCGTCCGCCAGCTTCTGCGGCGAGCGGGTCGACAGGTACAGGTAGGGCGTCGGGTCGTCCGGGTCGGTGACCTCCACCCGCAGGGCGGTCGGCACGTAGCTGCGCAGCAGCATGAACGCCCGCGGGTCGGCCTTCACCGAGCGCCAGGCCACCGCCTCGGCGGGGTTCAGCACCTCGGCGCTGCCCAGCGCGTCCACCGGGATCCTGGCCTGGCCGGCCACCAGCGAGCCCTGCACCACCCGGATCCGGGCCGAGCCGTAGCTGCTGAGCGCGGCGGCCATCCCGGCCGCGCCGACCACCAGCGCGACCAGCGCGCCGACCGCGCTGAAGCGCAGCATGACGAGGGCGAGCGACAGCCCGCCGACGATCGTGAGCAGCCACCAGGACCGCGGGACGGTGAGGCGTTCGTCGTACATGCCCCCATTGTGGGCGTCCGGGCCGGGCCGTCCGCCCCTGCCCCACCGCCCCGGCCCCTCCGCAGCAGTTACTACCGACCGGTAGGGTCGCCGCTGTGACCGGATCCATCGCCCCCGCGCAGCCTTCCCCGAGCGCCGACACGCCCGTCTCCGGCGCTGCCGGGCCCGCCGCCGCCCCGTCGCCCACCACGCCGCCCGCCGACGCCGTGATGCCCGCCAGGGCTCCCCAGGCACCGGCTCCCGGCACCTCGCTGGGCTCGCACTACGACCAGTGCTTCGGCTGCGGCCCGCACCACCCGCACGGCCTGCAGCTCGATGCGGTCGCCGGCGAGGGCCTGACCGTCGACGCGGAGTTCACCGTCCGCCCGCACCACCAGGGCGGGCCCGGGCTGGCGCACGGCGGGATCCTCACCGCGGCCATGGACGAGACCCTCGGCACGCTCAACTGGCTGCTGCACGCGCCGGCGGTCACCGGCCGGCTGGAGACGGACTTCGTCCGCCCGGTGCCGGTGGACACGGTGCTGCACATCCGTGCGCGGGTCACCGGCATGCACGGCCGCAAGATCTACAGCGCGGCCGAGGGACGCATCGGCGGACCCGACGGTCCGGTCGCCATCCGGGCACAGGCGCTCTTCATCCAGGTGAAGCTGGAACACTTCACCACGCACGGTCGTCCGGAGGACATCAAGAAGGCCATGGACGACCGCGACCTTTTCGAGCGAGCCCGAGCCTTCGAGGTGAACCCGTGAGCAGTACCGCACGCCCGCCGCTGGACGTCCTGATCAGGCGCATCGACCCGGAGCTCCCGCTGCCGGCGTACGAGCACCCGGGCGATGCCGGGGCGGACCTGAGGACCACCGTCGACGCCGAGCTGAAGCCCGGCGAGCGGGCCGTCCTGCCGACCGGTGTAGCCATTGCGCTGCCGGACGGTTACGCGGCGTTCGTGCACCCGCGATCCGGGCTGGCAGCTCGTTGCGGAGTTGCCCTCGTGAACGCCCCGGGGACGGTCGATGCCGGGTACCGTGGTGAGATCAAGGTGATCGTCGTCAATCTGGACCCGCATGAGGGCGTCAGCTTCCGCCGAGGGGACCGCATCGCCCAGCTGGTGATCCAGCAGGTGGAGAAGGCGGCCTTCCACGAGGTGGCCGAACTGCCCGGGTCGGTGCGAGCCGAGGGCGGGTTCGGGTCGACCGGCGGCCACGCCGCGGTCTAGCATGCCCGCGGTCTCGCAGTAGCCGAGCAGGTATTCGCTTCGGTCCCGGAGTAGGTCCCGGACCGGGAAGGACAGTGACCGTGTTCCGTCGTCGCCAGAAGAGCGAGGACGCTGTCGAGCAGCTCGCCGAGGACGCCATCAGCGCCGACGAGACGGCCGATGACGTCGAAGGTTCCGCCGAGAGCGAGAACGACACCGAACTGGACCCGGCGGACCGGGTCGGCCTGCCGCCGGCCCCCCGTCCGGACGGTCCCTGGGACGTCTCCGAACTGGAGAACCCCGAGGAGGGCCGGGTGGACCTCGGTGGCCTCCTGGTGCCGGGTGTCGAGGGAATGGAGCTGCGCGTCGAGGTGGCCGGTGACGCGATCGTCGCCGCCACGCTGGTCCTCGGGAACAGCGCGATCCAGCTCCAGGCCTTCGCGGCCCCCAAGTCCGAGGGCATCTGGCCCGAGGTCCGCGACGAGATCGCGACCGGCATCACCCAGCAGGGCGGTCTGGTGGAGGAGGAGGAGGGCACGCTGGGCTGGCACCTGCGCGCCCAGGTCCCCGTCCAGCTGCCCGACGGCACCCAGGGCGCCCAGCTGGTGCGCTTCGTCGGGTGCGACGGCCCGCGCTGGTTCCTGCGCGGCGTGATCTCCGGCCAGGCCGCGGTGCAGCCCGAGATGGCCGGCATTCTCGAGCAGGTCTTCCAGCAGACCGTCGTCGTCCGGGGTGAGGCGCCGATGGCGCCGCGCGACCCGATCGTGCTCAAGCTCCCCGAGGACGCCCAGATGGTCGCCGACGGCGCGGCCGCGGAGGCCGACCCCCGCTTCGGCGGGGCGGCGCTCGACCCCTTCGCTCGCGGCCCGGAGATCACCGAGGTCCGCTGATCCAGCCAGTCGCCTCCGCCCGGCCCC
>NZ_JBHWBW010000706.1:0-2687 GCF_042735675.1 Kitasatospora sp. NPDC059571 | reverse complement strand
GCCGCCCCCCCCGCGCACCCGGCCCCGGCCCCCACCCGGGGGGGGGGGCCTTCTCACGCTGATGACGCCGACCCGCCATGCTCGCCTCGCGGCAAGTGGTCGCTCGAAGCGACGAAGGTTGGGCCCGGGGGCTTGGATCGAGCCGACGTCCCGTCCAATGTAACGCATCTCGACCGGGAGCCAAGGGGCCGCAGGCAGATTTCCGGGTGTCGCCGCCAACGGCCGGAACCCCTTTTGTGGGTTCTGCACACTCAATGAACTTTATTTCTGGCCGGGCGCTGGTAGGTGCGACGATCGAGGTCTAGCATGCGCAGGGCGTGTCGATCAACAAACTGTTGAAGCGGCGCGCCCCGGACATCCCTCAAGTACAGACGGAAGAAGGACGTCGATGGCGACGGTGCCCAGTGTCTCCAACTCGATCACGGTACGGCTGGAGGTCCCGGCCAGGGGCAACGCCGTCAGCGCGATCACCACTGCGGTGGAGTCCTCCGGCGGCTCGGTCACCGGCCTGGACGTCACCGCCTCCGGCCTCGAGTCCCTGCGCATCGACGTGACCGTCGCCGCGTCCTCGGTCGCGCACGGCGAGGAGATCGTCGAGAAGCTCCGGACGATCGACGGCGTGAGCATCGGCAAGGTCTCCGACCGCACCTTCCTGATGCACCTCGGCGGCAAGATCGAGATGTCCTCGAAGCTGCCGATCCGCAACCGCGACGACCTGTCGATGATCTACACCCCGGGCGTCGCCCGGGTCTGCATGGCGATCGCCGAGAACCCCGAGGACGCCCGCCGCCTCACCATCAAGCGCAACAGCGTGGCCGTGGTCACCGACGGCTCCGCGGTGCTCGGCCTGGGCAACATCGGCCCGCAGGCCGCGCTGCCGGTCATGGAGGGCAAGGCGGCCCTGTTCAAGCGTTTCGCGGGCATCGACGCCTGGCCGATCTGCCTGGACACCCAGGACGCCGACGAGATCGTCGCCATCGTCCGGGCGATCGCCCCCGGCTTCGCCGGCATCAACCTGGAGGACATCTCCGCGCCGCGCTGCTTCGAGATCGAGGCCCGGCTGCGCGAGGCCCTGGACATCCCGGTCTTCCACGACGACCAGCACGGCACCGCGATCGTGGTGCTGGCGGCGCTGACCAACGCGCTCAAGGTGGTCGGCAAGGAGATCGCCGACATCCGCGTGGTGATGTCCGGCGCCGGCGCGGCCGGCACGGCCATCCTCAAGCTGCTGCTGGCGGCCGGCGTGGAGCACGCCACCGTGGCGGACGTGCACGGCGTGGTCCACAGCGGGCGCGAGGACCTCAACGACAGCCTGCGCTGGATCGCCGAGCACACCAACCGCTCCGGCCGCACCGGCAGCCTCAAGGAGGCCGTGGCGGGCGCCGACGTGTTCATCGGCGTCTCGGCCCCCAACGTGCTGGACGGGGACGACCTGGCCACCATGGCGGAGGACGCGATCGTCTTCGCGCTGGCCAACCCCGACCCGGAGGTCGACCCGGCGATCGCCCGGCAGACCGCCGCGGTGGTCGCCACCGGCCGCAGCGACTTCCCGAACCAGATCAACAACGTGCTGGTCTTCCCCGGCGTCTTCCGCGGCCTGCTGGACGCCCAGAGCCGGACGGTCGACACCGAGATGATGCTGGCCGCCGCCCGGGCGCTGGCCACCACCGTGGCGGACGACCAGCTCAACGCGAACTACATCATCCCCAGCGTGTTCCACCCGGACGTGGCCAAGACCGTCGCCGCGGCCGTGCGCGAGGCCGCGCTGGCCGCCCGGGGCGGCCAGGAGCAGGCGCCCGCGCGGCCCACGCCGGGGATCGTCGGCACCCTCGACACGGGCACCTTCCCGGTCGCCGGTCTGTAGCGGCCGCCCGCCGCCGGAGTGTCGTTCTTGCCCGATCGGGTGTGCGATCGGCCGACCGGCCGCCCGACGCGCCCCTTCCCCTTGCGACACAAGGGGAAGGGGCGTGTTTGGGCTTGTCGGTGCCAGGGCGTACGGTAGCCCTGCACGGGGGTGGCGTGTCCGACAAGTACGGAACGTCCCTACCGCGCTTTCGGCGTGTCGTCCCGGCCGCCGCCCGCACCGGTGCGCCGGGGCCGACGGAGCGTCACACCTCCGCCGGGCGGGTCGGGTTCGGGTCGGTGTCGCCGGAGGCCGATTGGCTTTCTCAGTGCCGGTCGGGGCAGGATTCGTACCCGGGCGGGCATTTTGCGGCGCTTCGGGGGCCGAGACCGATCCCTGACCACCCCTCGCCTGAACGAGCACCAGTGTGCGGACCAGCGGCCCATCCGGGTTCCCCCGGGGGGCGACCGATGGGGCCCCCGCACACCGCAAGCAACAGACCACAGGAGTACACATGAACCGCAGTGAGCTGGTGGCCGCGCTGGCCGAGCGCGCCGAGGTGACCCGCAAGGACGCCGACGCGGTGCTGGCCGCCTTCGCCGAGGTCGTCGGCGAGGTCGTCGCCAAGGGTGACGAGAAGGTCACCATCCCCGGCTTCCTGACCTTCGAGCGCACCCACCGTGCCGCCCGTACCGCGCGCAACCCGCAGACTGGTGACCCGATCCAGATCCCGGCCGGCTACAGCGCCAAGGTCAGCGCCGGTTCCAAGCTCAAGGAAGCCGCCAAGGGCGCCTGAGCGGTACCGCGACCGTAACGACGACGGCCGGCCTCCCCCACGGGAGGC